>JAISDG010000232.1 GCA_031265015.1 Spirochaetaceae bacterium
CCGGGCAAGCCTTTGCCGCCTCATTATGATATACAGGGCAAGGCAAAGCGCCAGCACCGCGGCGGAAAATATTATTATCAGCGCCATTCTGCCTGCATTGGAAAAGCCGGACCCTGTTCTCCCGCTCTCATTACGATCATCTTGACGGGACCGTCCGTCCGGCTGCGCCGCGGAAGGAAAATTACCCCCTGCGCCCTGATTGCTTGTTAATTCCGAAAGCCGGGCCTCTAAATTCGCTATCTGCCTCTGTAAATCCTCTCTTTCGTACCACAAATCCCTTATTTGCCTCTGTAATTTTTCGTTTTCGGACCGCCAATAATTTATTCCCTCTTCCCCGGCCCTCAGTCCGGCCTCAACATCGTTGTCAGGGGCCGGAGTAGAAACAGTCAAACTGGATTGCTCCAAAATCGTTTTATCATCGGGCTCGGCTTCTCCCTCCGTTTCATCGGCGAAACCCTGAAAGGCGGAGGCGATTATCAATAAAAAAATTAATACGATTTTTTTCGTTTTCATTTTCTCCCCTTGCTATAGAACGCTACGGCGCTGGAATAGGCCATTTTATAGGCGAACAGGGCCATGATAATTTCTTTATCATCCGTTGAGCCCGCCATGGCGAATTCCAGTGATCCGGGATAGAACTCCTTCCACAGGTTTACGTTGTCTATTTCACCGGGCGAATGTTCGTCTGTTTTTTTTATGTTGAACAACCTGCCGGTGTTCACCTTGCTGTCGTTGCTGTCCATGACGGTCCACCGTTTAAGGGCCTGGGCGTTTTTCAGGAACCGTATATAACCCCGCTTTAGTTCCTCATCGGTGGGTACGATATTCGCCGGGCGTTTGTGGTCTTTTTCCTCGTAGTCCTCCGCGTCCCGCCGGGCCTTGTCGCCTGCGCTTTGCAGATCTGGCTGTATATCGATAAGCAGGCCGGAAGCAAGTTTGTTGCCCTCCTGACTCCTGTTGTAGGTAACGCAGGTCCTGCCAAGGATGGCGTCCCAGTTAAAGCCGGCTTCTTTCGCCTTGATAAGACTGCTGCCGCCGCCGAAAAGATGAACATCGAAGCTTCCGCCCGCATCGTTCGGCAGGTCCTTGAGCAGCCGTTTCAGGATGATCACTTCCGTAAGGTAGCAAATGTCAAAGAGGTTTTGCAGCGCCGAGGGGATCTTTTCTTTTTTCAGTTTATCCATGAGGCAGAGAAGATCGCGCCGCACGTTTTCCGGCATACTGCCGCTTTTTTCATTGCGCAGCCTTTCAATTTCCCCTTCGAGCCGCTTTATGGCCTGTTTGTCATCCTCATTGGCGGAGCTAAAAACGGAATCGGCCCTGGCCCGTGAAAACTGAAGGTAATCCCAAATGGGCTGTAAAAGGATCTGCCTGCCGGCGAAAAGCACGGAAATATTTTTTTTAAGCTTAACATCGGAGCTTTCTTTAAAGTCTTTAAGGTACAGCGCGATATCCGTTGAAAAGTCGCCGATATCGACCAGGGCGGTGCCGGAAACCGCCTGGAAATCGTTGTCATGCCTAAGCCTGTTCGCTATGGCCAGGGATTCCGGAAGGTACATCTTTATATCGATTCGGTCCCGTAATTCCGGCATAAGGTCTTCGATTTTGTTTTTGGCGGCGATCCAGGCGGTGTTCATGTTGCTGTACCGTTCTTTAAGATAGGAAAGGCGTATATTGATTTTGGAGCATCCCAGATGCAGAGAACGGTCCACAATCATCGTTAATATACCCTGGGTAAGCAGGTTCATGGCGCTCTGGCTTTTTCCCGCCTTAATATCGGAAATAATGCTCCTGCCGCTTGCCTCGGAAATGCTTTTGGGGTCCAGAAGTATCAGCTTGCCCGATTTATACAGCAAAAGATCCGCCCTGTTTTCCTTGTCAAACTTGTTGGTGGTAAGGACTCCCACCGGGGTCTTGCCCCGCACCTCCCGGTGCTGCCTGTCGGGCTGGAAGAACATGCTGCCGAAGTTCGCGTCCGCGTTGATGTCCCCCGAAGATGTCAGGGGGATACCAAGAATTTGATCGTTCTCTATGATGACATCGTGATTTTTGTCCTCGCTTACCCCGTCTTTCCGGAACAGGACTACGCTCCGGGAAGATCCGATGTCGGCGGCTACGGTCATGGTCCCGCCGGGCAGTTCGGTATGAATAAAAACAGGGCTCCGTTCCCAATCCCCCTGCTCCTGAACAACACGCAGGGGCAGCGCGCCCAGCCAATCACCATCGTTGACGCGGACCCCCAGCCACTTGGGGATTTCGCCGCAATACACCGAATAGTTGTCCCCGGTTTCCTCAAAATCAAGGCCGTCGAATTCGATGTCCTTAAGGCCAATCGTTTCCACCGCCCCTCCGGCCAGGGGGGAAGGGTACTCCGCGGCGGGAGCTGTGTTCCGCCGGGCTATCCAGCCGGATTTCGGCGCGGGGCCGTACAACGAAAGGGAAGGGAAGCTTTTGATAAACCGTATCTGTTCGCTGGTGTAGGTTTTACGGACCGATATTTTCAGCTTGTTCACTTCCATGACACAGCGTATCGTTACCGAGATCACCTTTTTAGCCCCAACATTGGGCCGTATAAGGCTTATCGAATCGATGGCAAAAGTATCGGTTCCGGAGGATTCGACCGCTTCCCTGGTTAAGGGCGGAAGGAAGGCATAGAAAAGGTCATCGGGCTTTATTATTAACGGGGATATATCATACCCGAACCGGGCTTTATCGTCCCTGATGGGCGCCAGGGTAATGCGTTCCAGCAGTTTTTCGCCGCCGTGTTCCCTGAGCAGCGGGAAACCGGGAACCCCCGATGCCAGCGTGTCGATTTTTAGATTCTGGCTGATTGCGCTAAAATCGGAGTCCGAAATATTTTCTTCTTCCCCAAGGATACGTTTTATTTCGGTATACAGGCCGCACCGCTCAACGATTCTGCCGCACTCGGTAAGCCAAAACATCAGAATCCGTTTATCCTGGGTTTCAAGGCCCCGTAAAATGTTTTTTAAATCTTTTTTTTCGTCTATCGACAGTTCCGCAAGGGAAAAGCGGTTTTCCGTAACCGGGATGAGTCCGGCTGAGGAAACCAGTCCGATTAGGGTCTGCCCCCGGCGTACGCAGATTATTTCATTCGTGTTTATCGCCGAATCGCTGCCGTACAGCGCGTCTACCATGCTCCTTAAAAAGTATTTGCGACCGGGATAACTTGTTTCGGTGTTTAAGGTGTCAACCTTGTAGGTATCAACCGTAACGGTTTCGCCATAAACCGATGAAAGCACGCATTGGATAAACAGAATGGCGCTTTGCTTAAACATTTCCGACAAAAGAATTTTTTCCTTGTCCTCCTGGATTTTCCAGGAAATGCCTTCCCTAAAACGTTTTACCCGATCCGCCGGGTTGGACCTGGTGTTTTCGGGGGGCGGGCTGTTGCCCGCTTCCGCGTATTGGCGGGTCATCTCGTAACAGATCCGCATACCGCTGGCGGTATCGGCGCTCAGTTTCCTAATATCCGCCGCGTCATCGTTTTTTGTATCAATGTAAGAGGTAAGCAGCATCGGCATTGGGCTAGTCCTCCTTCCTTGCCGTAAGGGTTGCGTAAATGTCCCGGATCATCAAACGGAGCAGTCCCTCCATGGTCTGTTCCGAGGCAACGGCGCTCTTGTCCGGCTTAATGTCGGGGAAGAAGTTCATCCAGGTTTCCCGGCAAAGGGGCATTTTGTTCGTCCACGCCTCCTGTTTAAAGCCAAGAATAAGCGACAGGTCTTCCATGTCTTTAAGGGGGAATAAATCGACAAAGCCCCTGTTGCGTTTGTCCCCCAGCTTTGTATTGGTCTGGATCTCATTCCAGAACTCAAAATAGGGGACCAGATCCTGCAGCCATTGCTTGAGTAAATCGCGGATTATTTCTATTTTTTCTATTTCTTCCCGGGGCTTTTTAATGTAAAGCTTGACGTATTGGTCTTTTTCCAGCTCCTTCTGGGTTTTTGAAAAACTCGGAAGGGCCTGACAGGCCATTATGCTGATAAGGCGCATAAAGTCCCTGGCCGGTTTTTTCAGTTCGTTGCCAAAGGGGATCTCTCCCCAGTCGATAAGGGCGTTGGGCTTGCTTTTATCGAAGACCAGCGAGGTTTGGTAAAAGCCGGGCTCCGGGAAACATTCCAGGCGGAACGCGGCAAGGGCGGCGGCGAGTTCAAGGAGGTGGGATTTCCGCTTGTCGGCGCCGTTCTTTTCGAATTTGCCGCAAATATCGTCAAATTCCGGAATTGCGGCGTAGTAGACCCACCAGGGGTTGTTGCCTACAAGTTCCGCCAGCTCTTGAATTTGGTCCGCTACACGGTAGAAAGAATCCTGGGTGGAACCGATATGGTCCACATTGTTTTGCTGCTGCTGTGAACGCTGGGGTATGGAAAAGTAGGTGCCCAGTATCACCAGATCTATGCGCAGGTCCGCGAAATGGGATTTGATTTTTCCCGCCAGGGGCACGATAAGGGAGGAACCCATGCCGCCTGTGGCCCCGCCCAGGATGACCGCCCTGATCCCCGCTTCGCCGTAGGTGTCCACGGCGGCTCGTAATCTTTCATAGAGGACGCTGTTTTCCAGATGCTCCAGGCAGACCAGGGCGTCCAGACTGCCCCGGGAGGGGTCCCGGTTGTTTCCGTCCCGGATCGATTCGTCCCGTTTTTCCTGTATCCAGCACATGCCCGCCAGTTCCCGCATGGGGAGATCCCTGCCGATAAGATCCATCACCGTGTAGTCGGCGTTCCGCAGATTCTCCGCCGTGCCCTGAAGGTCCTGGTAGACGGTGCTGTATAAGGCGTAAGGCGGCAGGGCCTCGAAGGGCAGAAGGGGGGAATAGTTGTGGTAACGCTGATACGCGCCGACACAGGAGGAAAAAATCCCGCCCTTGGAATCCTTGTCCAGGATAAACATTTCGTAGGGGGCGCCGGTTATGCCGGACTGCTTAAGCAAAGGGTAAAGATTCCCGATGGTGGCGCCGATTTGGGTTCCCGTGCCGCCCAGACAGATGAATATTGTATACATGGTTTCCTCGCTTTTTCCGCCGCCGCGTTCAGGGGCGGGGCTTTAACACGATAAAATCAACGAAATTAATGACTACGAAGATCCCCAGGATAGCCCCCGCCACATCGATGTAGCTACGCAGAAGGGATTCCACATCGCCATAATCGGAAATCCAGAAAAAGCACAGGAGCAGCAGGACCACCGCGGCAATGGCCGACGCGGTTAGTCCCCCGATGATTCGCGGACCCAGCCTGAGAAATTTGGCGTTTACGTCTTCGTTGGCGGTTTTCCGCTGGACAAGGTAAAAGGTCAGGTATGAAGCCCAGGAAACAAGGGCCGTAAAGAATACGGTGCCGATATAGATCATCACGTCCGGATCGTATTCATCAAGATAAATAATACCGGCGATCATCGAAAAAATGGTTATGCCGAGAAAGGCCCCCACGTAGGTTGCCGACGCTATCAGTAGGTTTCTTAGGTGTATTTTCATTTATCTTCTCCTGCCGGTATTTTTTGCAACCGAGGGTATATCGAAAAGCACGACGGGAATTTTAATAAGTTCGTCCTCGCTGTACGCAAGCCCGGAAGCCGAATCGCCTTTTAACAGGTTATTGACGAAATTACCAAAGTTCCATGTTTTGTCCTGGCTTCTCCCGGTTGTGTCATCGAAGTCGTTGACCCATTCGGGTATTTCAATCCGCTGTTTAAGCCGCACAGTTACATCGAAGCATACCACCGGTGATTCTAGGGCGCCCCGTTTCATGTCCTTGGGGACCACGTAAACCTGGGCGGTGTTGGAGCCGGGAATAAGTTCCGGCTGTCCTACATCCAAGTCCCGGGTGAGGAAAGCCTCGTTTTGCCGCCATACCGGCAGCGCCTTAGGCTCCTCAGCCTGCCGTTCCCGCCGTCTTGTCCTGGGGGCTTCTTCCCCCGGCGGGGGATCGGGCATCGTAAGATAGCGGTAATTTCCAAGCCGGGCCTCCAGTTCCGAGGGGTCACAGCCCGGCGGCATATCAAAATCGATGTTTAACTGCCAAAGCCCGTGGCCGTTTCCCGATCCGGCCGTTGTTGTCTTGTACTGAAGAATAAACACCTCAAGCATCTCATCGATATGGCTAAGATTGGCGGCGCTCTCCGCGTCATCCCTTGCCAAACCGAAATGGTCTACCATCGAAGAGGACCTGTTCTGCAAATTCCAAATCCTGCCGGGAAGCCCTTCATGATCGCCGCGCCCGGAACGGACATTCCAAAGGTCCCGCATTATCCGCTTGTTATTCCGCTCGATTCTGGCAAAATCGCTCCGGACGGCGCTTTGGGGAATACGGGCGTCCGGCAGGGCCAGGGGGGCTATCTTGCCCCGCTGGGTCGTGGTTACCACGTACCACTTGTTTTCGAATTTGTCCGCCTGATCGGAAAAACGCCTGATAAAAAGGCTTACCGTATCCCTGGGCCCCGAGACGATAACATACAGGGGTTTAAGCCCGCTGTAACGGGTCCCCGGCATGTCGTTAAAACGTTCGATGCTTGGCTTGTAGTTGACGCCGTTAAACGGGAGTTTTAAGGCTATCACCGCGGCGGCGTAATCGGCGGTCCTTAACTGCCTTTCCCGGATAAGATCCGCCAGGAGGGTCATGTTAAGGCCCTGCTCCTCAAGATCGCTTATGACGATGGTTAGGTGTTGGGAGTCGATGAGGTCATTTTTGTAGATCATCGTCAGGGGGCCTTCCCCGTGTTCAAAGGTCCCGCCGTTGGCGTTCTCCTGGACCCAAAAAGAAGCCTGATCGGGATTCAGCCGTTCCACCTCGGTCCAGCGGAGGAATCCGCCCGTATCCGGTTTGAGGATCCGGTATCGCGGCACATAGTTAATCCCCGGTGATTTGGTGACCGCCGTGTAAAACTGGTAGAACTCCGCGGGAGGGTCCAGCCGGTACTGCCTGTTTTGGACATAGCCCCTTTCCGAAAGGGTTTGAGACCAGTAGATGTCCGCCACCGGCGGCGCGCGCAGGGACCCGGAGGGTTCCTCCCCATGAATGGTCAGAACGCCGGGCGGAATTGGGAACAGGGTTCCAAAGGGTGATTGATTCTCCCGCCCAAAGACGGAACACCCAGAGATGAGGACGGCGAAGGCCGTTGCCAGGCTTAGCCCTATTGTTAGTTTCCCCCGGGGTGTTTTCATGCCCTGTCACCTAAACCCAATCATTTGCCGGATCCAGGACGAATTCTTCCCCATCGATCCAGATTTTATTGTCCCGCTGAACCACCGGTTCGGCGGAGGCCCCATTCTGCGAAAAATCCTCTTCGGTTTTTACCCCGAAATGATCCGCCAAAACGCCCAGATCGCCGTTGAAACCGGCGGCCGCGGCTTCCACCCGCCAGACGGAACCAAGGAGCAGTTCAACGGCAACGGCAGACGTATAGGCGGAGAAATCGCTGCCCGGAAGCCGCAGATGAAACCCCCCGTTGTTTTGGCGGATTTCCACGTCTATGCCCGAAGCGCCA
>JAISDG010000233.1 GCA_031265015.1 Spirochaetaceae bacterium
CCTTCACGGGTGTTAATGTCATTCACGAAGGAATACATGATCTCGTTAAAGCCGTCGTTGTACTGGATGGCACATTCCAGTTCCACCTGGCCCTGAATGGGATCTTCCCGGCTTCCTTCCAAGAAAATCACGTCCTTGTGCAGTACGGTTTTGCTTTCGTTCAGGTACTCCACAAAACTCTTAACCCCGCCCTCAAATTTGAATTCATGAACCTTGGGAACCGAAAGCCGTTCGTCCCGGATAACAATCTTAAGGCCCTTGTTAAGGAACGCCAGCTCCCTGAGCCGGTTGGAAAGCATATCAAAGTTGTAGGTCGTGGTCTCGAAAATTGAGTTGTCCGCTTTAAAGCGGATCACCGTACCCCGGTCCCCTAAACCCCGGCTCGGGCCGTCCTCCGGCAGGCTGCTATTGCCATCCAGCCGGGCCAGAGCCCATGGCGCCAGAGAAGGCCTGACCGCTTCTTTAGTGGGCCCTTCGGCGATGCCCAGTTTATACCGCTGGGTATGGACCGTACCGTTGATGAATACAAAGGCTTCGCACCAGCCGGAAAGGGCGTTTACCACCGAGACCCCCACTCCGTGAAGGCCCCCGGAAACCTTGTAGGATCTTTTGTCGAACTTGCCCCCCGCGTGAAGCCTGGTCATAACCAGTTCCAGGGCGCTGACCCCTTCGGAGGGATGGATGTCCACAGGGATGCCCCGGCCATTGTCCTCTACCCGGATAATGTCGTTCCCTTCCAGCACTACCAGGATGGTATCGCAGTGGCCCTGCATGGCCTCGTCCACAGAGTTGTCCACCACTTCGTAAACCAAATGATGAAGCCCGTCGATCCCCGTGGTGCCAATGTACATGCCCGGCCGCTTGCGGACGGCTTCAAGTCCCTTAAGGACCTGTATGTTTTGGGCGGAATAATCTGAATTCGGCATACGCTAGTGTACCAAAGATGAGGGAAAAATGCCAGCCACGGATCCCGGCCGATGAACCGCAACGGCCCCTAGCGGAACAAAAGAACAAAGAGAAGGCTGGTGATGATTCCCGACAGGGCCATGGCAAGTCCGCTCATGGCGCCCTCAACTTCTCCCAGCTCCAGGGCGGCGGCGGTTCCTATGGCGTGGCCCGAGGTCCCGATGGCGATTCCCGCGGCCAGGGGATCCTTCAGGCGCAGGACCTTTATCAATAAAGGGGAAAGCACGGCGCTGAACATACCGGTAACAATCACCGCCGTAATGGCAAGCCCGGTAAGGCCGCCCCCGCGGGCGGACAGTTCCAGGGCAATCGCGGTGGTTACCGATTTGGGAAGCAGCGACGCCGTCACCACCGGATCAACGGCCAAAAGCCGGCAGAGGCCCAGAGTGGAGCCCAGCGAGGCCAGGGAACCGGCAAGACAGCCCGCAAAAACCGGCAGTATGTTAGCCTTGAGCAGTTTCCGCTGGCGGTAGATCCGCAGGGCCAGTATTACCGTCACGGGAATAATAAACATGGTGATAATATCTCCGCCCTTCTGGTACCGTTCGATAGTCAGGGGCGTATAGATCACCACCAGGATGATCAGTATGTTGGCGATGATCAGGGGATTAGTCAGGGGTGAGGGCAGTTTTTCCCTAATCCGGCAGCCGATGCCGAAACAGATAACGCTGACAACAATGCCCACCGCGGGCAGCGACAGGAAAGCTTCCATAATTAACGCTTCTCCATAAAAAACCTGATAAGCCGCACCGTACTGTAGGTAACGGCAAAGGTCACCGCCGCTCCGGCTAAACATATCACAATAAACTTGAACAGTACCGGCCACAGAAGCCCGAAATTTTCAAGGATGGTTACCGCCGCGGGCAGAAAGAAAAAAGCCATGTTGGCGCTGAGGAAATCGGCGGTTACTCCCAGATGTTCGGGCTTTAAAATCCGCAGGCCCAGAAAAACCAGCATCAGGAGAAGTCCCCAAACGCTGGCAGGAAGCCCCGCCGGTAAAAAGCGGGAAAGAACCTCCCCCGCACAACCGAAGAGCAGAATAATTGCAAGCTGACGCAGTATCTTCATAAACACTGTTCCCAGGAAAGGCCCGCTCCAATGGCGGTGGTGTATTCGGCGTTTTCCGGGTATTCAAAATGCACATCGTACATAGTGGTAATTTCGCCTAATATCCGCCGGCCAATCAGGTTGCCGCTGCCGTTTCCGGTAACCATGACCTGGCTGGTATTTTTACTTTTTGCGGCAAAGACCGCAAGCATACCGATTACCTGGTATACCATGTTGAGCAGCCCCAGGGCGATGTCTTCGTTCCGGGCGCTGTCCAGCATTTTTCCAAAGTTGGAGGCGGTGCTTTCCCTGTTCAGAAAGCTTAAGTCCGTTTCCATAATGTCTTCCATCAGCAGATCTACCTGGTTCAGCTTTCCCCGGGCCGCCAGTTCCATCACCCCGCTGAATTCCGACAGGGAAAGCAGTTTTTTTGCCAGCCCCAGGATTGTGCCGCCCCCTACGCCGGAACCGCCCATGTGGGAAATACTGTCGCCCCGGGCATCAATAATCGCCGTACCGGTACCCACATTGGCGATGATGATGTTATCCCGGCCCGCCAGGAACATGCCCCCTATGCCGATAGATTTGATTTCATCAGCCTTGCCGGTGGGTATGCCGAAGAGATCATCCTTCAGCTTGGTAGCTCCCGCTCCGGTTATCATGATCCGTTTTATATCGCCGATTTTGATGCCGTTTTCCACGATCATTTTGCCAAAAGCTCCGGTGGCGGAAGTTACCGCGTCCAGGGCCCTGGTTTTGATTTTGTGAATCACCCGGCCGCCGTGGATGGAAACCGCTTTTGTGGTGGTGCTGCCTATATCTATGCCGATAATCATGAGCTATCCTTTTTATCTCTTTATATGTTTTAATATAGTCTAACGCAGCATAATTTAAAAGGAGTTATTATGCCCGTCAAATGGATTGTGCTTGGCCTGGCTGTCTTGATGTACGCGCTTATCGTTACTTTCCCCGACAGAAAGTCCTGGAGCGCCCTGGGGGCGGCCCTGCTGATGATACTGGTCAGGGCCCTTACCCCGGGGGATACGATCTTTTCCCTGGTCAGGGAAGCGGGAACCGAGCTTATCAACTGGGATGTTCTGATGATCTTTGTGGGAAGCCTGGTGATTGCCGAACTTTTTATCTATTCCAGGGTTCCCGCGGCGATTGCCGATTCCATCGTTAACCATTCCCCCAATGTAGGTGTCGCCATGGTGCTGATCCTGATCATGACGGGGATTATCAGCGCCTTTGTGGAAAACGTCGCCACCGTGCTGGTAATGGCCCCTATCGCCCTGGCGCTCTGTAACAAGCTTAAGCTTAACCCCGGGAATTTTATGGTGGGCCTGGCGGTTATGGCAAACCTGGAAGGGACCGCCACCCTGGTTGGCGATCCCCCTTCGATGATCTTTGCGGATTATGCGAATTACGGTTTCAATGACTTTTTTGTCTACCAAGGAAAACTGTCGATCTTCTTTGCCGTCCAGGCAGGCTTGATCGTGGGAGCCCTGTTCTTTTACCGGATCTTTGCCAAAAACGGCGGGAAAAAAGTTGACGTGGAAAAAGAAACCATCCGTTCCATGGTTCCCGCCTGGCTTCTGATTCTGATGATCCTGGGCCTGGCCGGCGCTTCCTTTTTCTACGGCGGTATTTCCCTGGCTTCGGGACTTATCGTCATTGTCCTGGCCCTGGCGGGCATTATCTGGTACCGGTGGATACGGAAGGAAAGTTCCGCCAGGGTGCTGGAATTGGTAAAGGGCCTGGACTGGGATACGGTATTTTTCCTTATCGGTATTTTTGTGGTGGTGGGAGCCGTTGCCTCCGTGGGGCTCCTGGAAGACTTTGCCGCTTTCCTTGCGCGCGTTGTGGGTTCCAACGTCCTTTTGGGCTTTGTTCTTATCCTGGGGGTATCTACCCTTATTTCCGGCTTTGTAGACAATGTGCCCTACATCATCGTCATGCTTCCCGTGGCGGCTTCGCTGGCCCGGGAACTTTCCTTAAAACCGGAACTGTACCTGTTTGCCCTGCTTGTCGGGTCCTGCATGGGAGGGAACCTGACGCCCTTTGGGGCCTCCGCCAACGTAGTATCCGTAGGCATACTGCGAAAACAAAATGTCAGATTAAGCTTTGTCCAGTGGCTTAAGATCGGCCTTCCTTTTACGGTGCTGACTACTTCCGCATCGGCGCTGTTTTTGTGGATAGTCTGGAGAGGATAACCATGAAATTACTGCATTCCATCAGATTCCGTTTTGCCCTTTCCTTTTGTCTGTTTGTTTTTGCGTTGTGCGCGGTCACGTCGATCATCGCCATGTACCAGACATCGAAAACAGTATCCCGGTTTTTTATAGAGCAGGGTGTTTTTATGACCGAAGAAGCCGCTTCGCTGATTGACGGCGATGCTTTTGAACGGCTGCTTTCTACCATGGACGCGGAAGATCCGTTTTATGAAAAAACCAGGAGCGAGCTTTTAATCATCAAAAACTATTCCACCGCCAAATATCTTTATACCATGGGTCCGGTGAACGGCGATATTTCTCTTTTCATTATCGACGGCAGCGTTCCGCCGGGGGATGAAGAATTTTCCGCCCTGGGAGATGAGTCCGATGTGTCGGGGTATGATCCGGCTTTTATGAAATGCTGGGAAACCCGGCGGACCGAGTACAGCGCCATGACCTATCAGGAAGACTGGGGCTGGCTAATATCCATTTATACCCCTATTATAAATTCCGCCGGAGAAATGGTCGGCATTACCGGCTGCGATTTTGAGGCAGAGGACCTTCGCAATTCCCTGTGGCAGGAAGGAAAGCGGCAGATTTTTACGGGGCTTGGCTTTCTTGCGCTCGGCATATTGCTGCTTATGGTATTGCTGCGGATAATCTTTAATCCCCTTAAAAACATGAGTTCCATCCTAAGGGAAATATCCTCCGGGGAAGGGGATTTAACCAAACAGATACAGCTACGCAGGGAAGATGAAATAGGAGAACTGGCAAAATATTTTAATCTGACCCTGGAAAAAATCCGGCGGCTGGTTATTACCATTAAAGACAAAAGCAGCGTTCTTTCCGGCGTGGGAAACGAGCTGGCTTCCAGCATGGAACAAACTGCCGCGGCAATTAACCAGATTACCGCCAATACCCGGAATATCAAAAGCAAGGTGATGCATCAGGCCGCCGGCATTACCGAAACCAACGCGACCATGGAACAGGTTACGGTTAACATTGACAAACTGAACGGCCATGTAGAACAGCAGACCGACAGTGTTTCCCGGTCATCAGCGGCCATTGAAGAGATGCTGGCAAACATACAAAGCGTCACCCAGACCCTTATCCGGAATACGAAAAACGTAACGGAGCTGATAGAAGCTTCCGAAACGGGCCGTTCGGGCCTTGAGAAGGTATCACGGGATATTCGGGAAATAGCCAAACAATCGGAGGGAATACTGGAAATTAACGCGGTGATGCAGAACATTGCCAGCCAGACAAATCTGCTTTCCATGAACGCCGCCATTGAAGCGGCCCACGCGGGAGAAGCCGGCAGGGGCTTTGCGGTAGTGGCCGGCGAGATACGGAAGCTGGCGGAAGATTCCGGCAAACAGTCAAAAACCATTTCCCAGGTATTAAGAACCATCAAGGAATCCATCGACCTTATCACCGTATCAGCTAACACGGTATTGGAAACATTCAGCGCCATCGACGAACGGATCCGGATTGTGTCGGATCAGGAAGAGCATATCCGCAATGCCATGGAAGAACAGGGCCAGGGCAGCCAGCAGATTCTGGAAGCTGTCGGCGCCCTTAACGAGCTGACCCGGCTGGTCAAACAGGGATCCGGGGAAATGCTGGAAGGAAGCCGGGAAGTGATTCAGGAAAGCAGCAGCCTTGATTCGGCTACCCGGGAAATAATCAACAGCGTTAACGAAATGGCCCTGAGCGCGGACCAGATAAACGGAGCGGTCAGCCGGATCAACGGTATCAGCGCCTCCAACAGGAAAAACACCAATGACCTGGCGGTGGAAGTATCCAAATTCAAGGTACAGTAGGGAACGTTTTCAACGGACTTCCCCGTTAAAATACAGATAAGGAGAAAAATCATGGAATACATTCAGAAAATTAAATCGCCGGTGGGGACGTTCACCGTATCAAGCGATGGTAAAAATATTTGCGGGCTCTGGATTGAAGGGCAAAAATATTTTGCAAAAACCTTGGGAAACGATGTTTTGGAACAAAATCTGCCTGTATTTGAAAATGTCCGGAAATGGCTGGATATTTATTTTTCAGGCAGGAAACCGGGTTTTATGCCGCCGCTTATGCCAAAAGGAAGCCCTTTTCAAAAATCGATATGGAATAATCTTTGTAAAATTCCCTATGGAAAAACCACAACCTACGGGGAACTGGCAGAACAGTTTGAATTAGAAAGCAAAGGCAGGCACATGTCCGCCCGGGCAGTCGGCGGCGCGGTAGGCCATAATCCCATCTCTGTTTTAATTCCCTGTCACCGGGTAATAGGAAAAAACGGTAACCTTACAGGATATGCGGGCGGCATTGCCGTAAAAACAAAACTGTTACAATTGGAAGGCATTATTTGAACTGAAAGGGGATCATTCCTTTTTCCTGAAGATACCCAGCAGCTTGCCGATGACACCCCGCTTTTTTTCCGTTCCGGCGGAAACTTCGGGGGAAACGTCCGCCGCTGTTTTCCGGACGGCTGTGCGGGGCTTGTTCCGCTGTTTTCCGGACGGCTGTGCGGAGCTTGTTCCGCCGCTGTGCGGTCCGGCGGAACCGCCGCCGCGCCTGCCGTGACCGCCTCCGGCCCGTTGTTCACTGCCGCCGGAGCGTTCATCGGCACGTCCGGTCCGCGGCCCTCCGCCGCCGGTACGTTCGCCGCGGCCGGTATATCCGGAACCGCCGGTATGTCCGGCGCTTTCACCGCTGCGGGTCCGCTTTCTATCCCGGCCTGAAGGGCCGCGGGATTCCCCGGTTTTCCCGGTTTGCGGAGTATTGTACTTTTCCCGGTAATAGGCCATCCGTTTTTCCAGAGGCAGCTGCGCCAGGTCCGGGGCTTCCCGGCCGTCTGTTCCACGGTTGCCGGTTTGCGCGGGACCGCTCCGCCCGCTTCTTCCGTCCCCGCCGGGCCGCCGTTCCCGGCCGCGCCCGGCCCGGCCTGCGGTAAGCCTGCCGCTTCTTCCCTCTACCGAAGAATCCCGGCGGCCGCTTCTCCGGTCCCGGTCATTCCTATCATCGTAAAAATCGGTTCTGATCCGGACCCCATCGCTTTTATCGCCCGTATAGAGTTCCTCGCCGGCAATTTGGGAAGGTATTTTTTTGCCGATGTATTTTTCAATATCCGGCAGCTCGTACACATCCTGTTCGCTGACCAGGGTCACGGCCTTACCGGTTTTGCCCGCCCGGGCGGTCCGGCCTATGCGGTGCACATAGTTTTCCGGTTCCACGGGAAGATCATAATTTACCACCAGGGCAAGGCCTTCAATATCCAGGCCCCGGGCGGCAACGTCGGTGGCCGCCAGAAAACGGATGCTGCCCGCTTTGATGTCGTCAATGATCTTAAGGCGCTTTACCTGGGGCAGATCTCCGATGATAAATTCACAGTTGTAACCGTTGATCCGCAGGCGTTTGGCGACAATTTCCGCATACCGTTTGGTATTACAGAAGATGATGGCGCTTTCGGGCTGTTCCCTTTCCAGAATCCCCAGGAGCAGCTTCATTTTATTCCCGCTGGGCACATGGTAAAGCGCCTGCTCCACCTCGTCCACGGTAACAGTTTCCGGTTCTATATCGATTTCAAAGGGCTCCTTGGTATACTCCCAGGCCAGATTTTTGACCCAGGTATTCAGGGTCGCGCTAAACAGCATGGTCTGCCGCCGGTCCACGGGGGGCACTACCCTGATAAGCTTCCTCAGATCAGGATAAAAGCCCATATCGAACATCCGGTCCGCTTCGTCCAGGATCAGGAAGGCGATGTCCATCAAGTTCATAAGGCCCGATTTATTCAGGTCCAGTACCCGGCCGGGGGTTCCCACAAGAATTTGGACATTGTCCTTTAGCAGGCGCTGCTGCTGGGCATATCCTACGCCGCCGTAAAAACTGCCCGTTTTAAAGGGAAGGTATTTCCCCAGGACTTTTGCCTCTTCTTCTACCTGCACAGCCAGTTCTCTGGTGGGAACCATGATCAGGGCCTTTTTGCCCCCCAAAAGGGGTTCCGCCAGGAGACGCTGAAAAATCACGATTAAAAAAGCCGCGGTTTTTCCCGTACCGGTCTGGGACTGGACATACAGATCCCGCCCCCCAAAGGCGTTAACCAGGACCTGTTCCTGAACGGGCATACAGGTAATATACCCCGCATCGGCTATGCCCCGCTGAAGCTCCGAATGCAGATTAAACTCACTAAAATCCATGTTGTGGGTAAAAATATACACCTTTCCCGGTTTTGTTGCAAGCGGGCGCGGTGCCTCAAAAAAAATCCAGCCGAAAAGGGGGTCGCTGTCTCAAAACTAATTGTACACGAGCAAGCGCTTTGTTCTTATACATGGTGGTTTTCAAGTTCCCGCAGTATCCTGAAACCCGGATCCGCCGCAAAGCGGACCGTTTCCTTTCCTGAACAGACCAGGGCGGATTCTTCCCCCTGCACCGCACCGATCCCTTCGTCCAGGGCCGCGCCGTCATAGGGGGCAAAAAGGATTCCGCTGCGAAGGGTTTTTTGTCCCATGGCGGGGATTTTTACCGTGGTGGGATTCCCCAGCAGGCTGCGCAGGGTCCGGGCAAATTCAAGCCCATAGGCATAGGCGGAAATGGAATTTTCAAGCCCCAGGCAATAGGTTAAATCAGGGCCCCCTTCATAGGGCGCCCAAGGCGTAAAGGGCCTGCCGCCGTACTGCATCCACAGGTTGTTAAAATAGAGGACGATGTCGTCTTCCCCCGCCGCGCCGGGGCCGGGACTAAAGGTAAGATACGCCATTTTAAGGGAAGGGTTGATCACCCCCAGCCATGTCAGGGCCGCGGTCCGGGGTACGGCGCCGGCGGCAAAATCGGTGTAACCGATGGGCGCCGATACCAGAGAAATGTCTTCCTTTCCTCCCCGCAAAAGCGGCGCCTTGGAAAGACTGCCGAATTCCGCTCCCAGGGCAAGTCTGGTGGTGGTGTCGAATTCCCCCCCCGGCGGCGGGGTCATCCATTTCTCCGCCGCGGCGGATATGCGGCATCCCTCGTGGAGAAAGGGGGAGCCCAGGGTATTGTGCCAGGCCGCGCAGATTTCAATGTCCTGAAATCCCCGGTTCCGTACCCGGATGCTGGTATAGTATACCGCCTGGCCGGGAACAAGGACGTCGATTTTACTAAAGGAAAGGGGGATTCCCTTGTTGGGACTTTCCATCACCGAAAGGGCCCAGAGGGCTCCGGAACTTTCATCGGTGTTGGCGATGTTACCGGCAGCAGTGTCACCAACGGCGGCGTTACTTGTAACGACGCCACTTGTGACGGCGTCACTTGTAACGGCGTCACTCGTGACGTAGCGCCATTTTTGGCCGGCCGTCCAGCCGTGGGGGGGAACCGGAACGCCGTCTACTATGTGTCCGGGGCCGAAATTGGGGATACAGGGAAAAGCCCCGGAAATATGGTACAGCAGATTGGATTTCCAAAAGGATCCGTGTTCGGAATCATTGTAGGGATGGCTGCTGGTGGAACGGAACCAGGGCATCCAGTGGGCGTTTATCCAGCCGCCGGAATGGTTCCCCGACAGTTCGGGAGTCATGCCGCCTATGTCGTCGATCATGACCCGGATGGAGGAATTCTCCAAAACCGTCGCTTCCCTGACGCCGAGCTCCACGGCCCTGGATACGGAACTTTTTGTATCGATCATGATAATCCATTGTGGGGCAGATAGTTTAAATAGTCAAGGATTGGCTTTGTCCAGTCCGCCTCGCCCGATTCCAGAAACATCCGGTAAAGGCTTATGATATGTTCCCGCAGCCAGGCGACATCCCCGCTCCGGATCAGAGGCTCCCCGTAAAAGGGAGCGTATTCCGGGGGTATATCCAGGGCTTCGGTTCTGAAAAGGCCGTAGACAAAATCTTCCGCGTCGGCGGTGGAAAAGCCGTCCGGATCAAGACGGTTCATGCAGTAGAGGGCCGCGGCGATACAGTTAATGCTGTGCTGTTTTATGTATAAAACCGCATCGGTAATGACCAGCGCGCCCTGGAAGATCTTTTCCGTCAGGGGGCGAAGGATCTCTTCTTCTCCCATGGACCGCACATAGCCCCGGAGTTTGGTATAGGTCCGGATCACAATCATCACATGAAGGCTTGGAATACACATCAGATGGGGGTCAAAGAGGTGAATAATCCGGAAGCGAAACTCCCGGCGCCGGGGCCTGCGGGTAGTGGAAAGGTTTTTTGCGTAGATCTCCATGGCGGCGGGGTACAGTTCCGCAATGGAATCAATAAAATCCGCCGCCAGGACAACGCCCTCTTTTCCGTAACGGACACAGAGGAATTCCACAACGCGTACCCAGAATGAAACAAAATCCAGATAGATCCGGACAAAGCGGGGATTAAAAGGAATCCGTTCATCCAGGACATGTTCCACCCTGGATACCGGTATTCTGCCGGGAAACAGGGCGGCCCGGAACTGGAACAGAAAAAAATTATTAAAGATGATGAGGATACAGCGGAAGCCCCGGAGGAGCAGCAGGGGATGGATAAGTATCCGCAGTATTGTCAGGGCCATCCTCTTGTCATTCGCTCCGTTCTGTTTCATAGTACGGCATACTACAACGCTGTTTCAAGTAAGGGAGATACAATGCTGGGACCTGTGGTAAATGCCGTTACGGTGGCGCTTTGTTCGCTGCTGGGCTGTTTTTTAATCCGGGGTATACCGGAGCGCTTTGAAAATATACTGAAAAGGGGCATAGGACTCGCCATTATCTATGTGGGAATCCGGGGCGCCCTGGATAACACCCGGGTACTGCTCCTTATCATGAGCATGGTGCTGGGCGCCCTGGCGGGGGAGCTTATTGATATTGACAGGCGGATGAATTCGCTGGGCCTCTGGGCGGAGCGGAAACTTGGCAGGGGAAAAGCTGCCGGGCCGGAAAGCGCCGCAATCACAGATGTTACAAACGGCGGAACGAAATCCTTTGCCAGAGGCTTTGTGTCCGCCAGCATATTGTTCTGTACCGGTTCCATGGCCATCGTCGGCTCCATGCAGTCGGGGCTTGCGGGGAACCACGAAACCCTCTACGCCAAGTCTATTCTGGACGGTTCTATTTCCATTGTATTCGGCGCTTCCATGGGCATCGGAGTCTTTTTTTCCGCCATCCCCGTTTTGCTGTACCAGGGGGGAATTGCCCTGCTGGCGATGGCGGTAAAGGATCTTCTTACCCCCGGCATCATCACCGAAATGTCCGCCGTGGGGAGCCTCCTCGTGGCCGCCATAGGATTTAACTTTGTCTGCCTGCCGGAAGGAGG
>JAISDG010000018.1 GCA_031265015.1 Spirochaetaceae bacterium
CCTTCGGGCCCCATGGCAAGATAGCCGCTGGTCGCGTCCATGTCGTGGCCGGTAACAACCGCCGCGTCATCGCTCAGCAGAAAAGCCGTTACCGCGGCAATTTCTTCCGGTTCCTGCAGTCTCTGGAGCATGTGGTATTCGTTCCAGGCCTGGGGGGTGCTTGCCCAAGTTTTATCCGGCGTGGCCTTGAGTACTTCGTCTGTCTTGACCCACGCGGGGGACAGACAGTTCACCCGGATAAAGGGGGCCAGATCCAGGGCGGCGCAGCGGATAAGCTGCTTCACGGCGCCCTTGGCGGCGTTATAGGTCCAGCGCAGGGGCTGGGCGATATGGCCGGAAATACTGGAAATACAAACCACGGCTCCTTCCTTTTTTTTGCGGTTCTTGGAAAATTCGGCAATCATCCGGGCGTATGCCGCGGGCCCCGCCATAAAGGTATGGACCCAGTCGTCGTAGGTGGCGTCCATGGCCTTGGCGGTAAAGGGGAACGCGTTGTTCACCAGAAAATCCAGTTCCCCGAAAAGGGACCGGCCTTTGGAGATGAGCAGTTCGGGAACTTCTTCCCGTTCCATGTCGGCGGGAATAAACTGGACCTTGTCCCCGTATTTTTTTCTGAATTCTTCCAGGGTTTCCCGGCCGGTTTTTTCGCTGCGCCCGCAGAACAGGACCTGTACGCCCTCTTCCAATAGACGCGCCGCAACGGCCCGGCCTATGCCCCTGGAACCGCCGGTTACCACAGCGGCTTTTCCCTGTAAACCTTTCATGGCTGCCTCCATAACATAAGCTACTAAGAAAAATGACCTGACCACCGTCTCCTCGTTAAAAGGAGCACGGCGGCCAGGCCACAGCCGTATCCCTTAAAAGGGGATACGGCTACACCGGAAAATGTCAGTACACAAAGTCCTGAAGATTGGTACTGTCAAAGGTTTTGGGTTCTTCCAGAGCCATAATCTGGCCGTTGGGCCGGATTGAGACGGAGCCGTACTTGCCGGCATTGAAAGAAGCGCCGGGGGCGGGGGTAAAGCCGCCGTTCTTCTCTTCCCAGCACATATAAACAGCCAGGTAACCCTCTTTGGGAGGATCCCAGAGCTGGAATCCGGGGGAGGTGCCGTCTTCAATATAACCCTTCATCTGGGAGGGAAGCCCCAGGCCGGTAACCTTTACCCTGTCGGCCACTTTGCGGGTCTGGACCACCTGGGTGGCCGCCGCAATACCGACGGTGGTGGGGCAGATAACCGCTTTGAGGTTGGGGTACTTGTTGAGCAGGGCTTCCATTTCGGTGGTGGATTTTTCGGGCTGATCGTCGCCGTATACCACGTCCACCAGGGTCATATTGGCGTACTGGGGATTCTGCAGGGCTGCTCTCATTCCCTCGATCCAGTGGTTCTGATCGGGGGCGCTGGTGGTAGCCGAAAGAATGGCAATTTCGCCTTCATAGTTGATGTAACCGCCGGCAAGCTCAATCTGGGCGTCGCCGATCTTGTCAAAGTCCACGGGCATGATCGCCGCGTCCCGGTGGGTTTCGCTGCCGGGAATATCCTGGTTGATGATGTAGACCCGGACACCCGCGGCCCGGGCATCGTCCAGGGTAGCGTTCAGGGCGTCTTCGGAGTTGGCCGCCAGGAAAATGGCGAAGGCCTTGTTCTGGACCGCCGCTTCGATGTACTCAATCTGATCGGTGGCGCCGGCGGCCGCGGGACCTTCATAGTAGTACTCAAAGTTGCCCGCCCCCAGTTCGGCAATAGCCTGATCAAAGCCGGAGCTTAGGGCGTCAAAGTAGGGATTCCCCATGTTGTTGGGAATAAAGTAAATTTTGATCACATCGCCGGCGGTTTCGCCGCCGCCCCCGCTTCCCCGGTTCCCGCAGGACAGAAACGCCATAGCCATGGCTAGACACAGCGCCAGAAGCGCCGCTTTTTTCATCCTTTTCATTCTCTTTCCTCCATATCTTGAGTTTATCTTTATCCGGACCATTAACAGATCCGGTAATGCCCTTTTCAAAAACCTATTTGTCCTTTAATTCCTGCATCAGGGTGTTAATGTTGGGGATGATGATGGACACAAGCAGGATCAGCCCCATCACCGCCATCTGCGCGTCGGAGGTAATGTGGGCTATAATAAGCCCCGTTTTAAGGATGATTACCAGGATCACCGCGATAAAGGTACCGATAATGCTGCCCCGGCCTCCGTTAATGTCCGCCCCCCCCAGCAGTACCATGATGACCACTTCAATTTCCATGTTAAGGTTCATGTCGTACCGGACCAGCAAAAGCCGGGACATGGTAGCGAGTCCCGCGATGCTGGCGATAAATCCCGACAGAACAAACAAAATCATCTTGATTAGTTTTGTATTGACCCCCGAATGGATCGCCGCCTGTTCGTTGGAACCGATGGAAAATACCATCCTGCCAAAGCTGGTCCGGTGCAGCGCCAGATAAAAAACCGCCGCCGCGATAAGAAACGCCAGAACCGTAACGGAAAACCGCACGTTCCCCGCCTGGAAGACCAGCCGCTTGTCGATGCCGTTGAACCATGCGGGAAGGCTCCCCACTCCCTTGTCGCCGATAAGGATCTGGGAAATGCCCCGAATAAGATTCATGGTGCCGATGGTAACGATCATCGCCGGCAGTCTAAGATAGGCAACCAGGGCTCCGTTCAAAACACCGCACAAAACCCCCGTCAGGACGCCGCAGAGTATCGCCAGGCCCATGGGCAGTCCCCCATGGTACGCCAGGGCGGCGATGGTGGCGGAACAGCACATGATGGAGGGCACCGAAAGGTCAATCATTCCCGCCACCACGATCAATGTCATGGACAGGGCGGTTAAACTCAGTTCCATATACCTGGTGGAAGTACGCAGCAGAAAGCCCAGATCCCGGAAATTTTCCGAGAGGATCATGCTGATAATAAGTACCGCCACCAGAAGGACAAACGGCACCGTTTCCTGACGCGCCGTCAGCTTCTTGATGTTCGTATATGTCATCCTCATACTCTTTCCTTAAATTCGCGGAGTTTAACTTTCTGCTGATGTTCCGTAACTACCTGATCGATCAACAGGGCGATAACAATAATAAAGCCATAGGAAAAACGCTGCACCGTACCGGGAATCCCCACGGTGGAGATCATGGTATTGACGGTTCCCAGGAGCAGGCAGCCCAGGAAAACCCCCGCCACCGATCCCTTTCCGCCGGATACGCTGACCCCGCCGATAATGGTGGCGGAGATAACCACAAACTCCAGGCCCGTACCGGTATTGCTGGGGTTTACATACCCGAACCGGGATATGGACATAAGACCCGTAATACCCGCAAGAAAACCGGTAATGGTAAAGATCAGGAACTCCGTTTTTTTGCAGTTAATGCCCCGCAGGTGGGCGCCTTCCCTGTTGGAACCCACGGCGTATACTTCCCTGCCAAAGTGGGAATACCGCAGGACAAAGAAAAACAGTGCCGCCACGGCGAAGGCAAAAAGCACCATCCATGGAAAGAGGAATTCCCCCAGCCAGAGGCCTTCCTGCACCGGCACCTTGATTCCCGCGGGCATTTTATCCGTGGTGATATGGGCGCCCTTGGAAATGATAAACGTAAAGCCCCGGAAGGCGTTCATGGTTCCCAGGGTAACGATAATGGCGGGGATTTTGATATAGGCCACCAGAAAGCCGTTCAGCGCGCCGCAGAGAGTTCCGATGAGCAGACAGAGCGCCACCCCCAGCCAGAGGGGTATGCCCGCGTCCCGAAAGAGGATCCCCACCACCATGGCGCTAAAGGCCACCAGGGAGCCGATGGAAAGATCGATGTCCCGGACGATAACCACCATCATCATTCCCATAGCCATGGTCAGGTTCAGGGGCATCCAGAGAATTACGCTGTTCGCAATGCTGGGAAAGCGGCTGGAAAACAGATCCGCCTTTGCAATGCCGCTGACAAGAAAGATAAATACGATAATGCCCAGCGTAACCAGTTCTTTTATGTTGGTATTGATAAACCGTTTAATGCCGTTCATGAAGCTTCACTCCTCTGCCTGCCGGTGGAAGCCGCGGCCATAATCTTTTGGCCGTCCAGTTCAGCCCGGCTGAATTCGGCAGTAATATTGCCGTCGCACATGACATACACCCGGTCGGAAAGCTGCATGATTTCCGGAAGCTCCGAGGAAATCATCAGAATAGCCTTGCCCTGTTTTGCCAGCTCGTTGATAAGCCGGTATACTTCCATCTTTGCGCCCACGTCAATGCCCCGGGTCGGCTCATCCAGAATCAGTACATCCGATTCGGTCAAAAGCCATTTGGCGATAACCACCTTCTGCTGGTTTCCGCCGGAGAGCTCCTTAACCCGCTGGTTGTCATTCCTCATTTTGATGTTCAGGTACTTTACATACCGGCTGACCAGTTCCTGTTCCTTTTTGTTTTGAACAAAGCCAAAACGGCTTGCTATCTTCCGCAGTATGGCAAAGGTAATATTGTATTTGATACTGAAGGCCACCAAAAGGCCCGTCCGGGCCCGGTCTTCGGACACCATGGCGATTCCCTTTTTCATGGCCATGGCGGGGTTTTTGATCGTAACCTTTTCCCCCTTAATGAAAATTTCCCCCGCCACCGCCGGCTGGGTTCCAAAAATTGCCGACGCCACCTCGCTCCGGCCCGCCCCCACCAGACCCGCCATGCCGACAATCTCTCCCCGCCGGACCTTGATGCTGATATTCTCGTAATCCCCGGGATAAGAAAGCCCCCTGGTTTCCAGCACCACATCCCCGATGGGAGCCGTTTCCTTGACAATCAGCTCCTTAAAGGTACGGTTGATCATCATGTGGACGATTTTGTCCTGATCCGCCTCTTGGCGGCCGCATTCCCCCACCAGGGAACCGTCCCGCAAAACGGTGATTTTGTCGGAAATCTCCAGAATTTCATCAAGCCGGTGGCCGATAAACACGATGGCCCTGCCCTGCTCCTTAAGCCGGCGGATCATGCCGAACAAATTCTGCACTTCCCCGTGGGAAAGGGCGGCGGTCGGTTCGTCCATGATGATCACCCGGGCGTTCTGGGAAAGGGCGCTGGCTATCTCGATCATCTGCTGATCGGCGATGGTCATGCCCCGGACCGGATCCCGGCTGCGCATGCGGACGTTAAGGCTTTCCAGCAGTTCGTCGGCCTTTTTATGGAGTTCCGGCCAGTTGATAAGCGCCCTGCCCCTGCCCCGGGTATGGCCCAGGTACAGGTTTTCCGTGACGTTCAAATCCTGGAAGGTAAGGGGTTCCTGGTGAATCAGGGCTATGCCCGCTTCCCGGGCGGCGTGGGGGCTTTTAAAGGAAACTTCTTTACCGTCCAGCGAGAGGGTGCCGTCCAGAGGGCTGTAAACACCCGCGATAATCTTGACCAGGGTGGATTTTCCCGCCCCGTTTTCCCCCACCAGGGCGTGTACCTCTCCGGCATAAATGTCAAAATCCACGGCGTTAAGGACGCGGACACCGCTAAAGGTTTTGCTGATACCTTTTGCTCGAACTATGGGCTCTCCGGCCATATCAACTCCTGTACTGTCCCGGTCCGGGCCGGGTTACTTCAGGTAAAAAACTTCCCGCAAATAGTCTACGCCGGTACTGACATCGCCGTTTTCCAGGCTGACATCCAGCATTTTGGAGGTAATATTGTTCCACCGGATACAGTCCGGATCGTTTACCATCTTGGAAAAGGCTTCATCAATATCGCCGTCACACTCCAATACGTAAAAAAACTGGTTTCCGTTTTGAAAAATGGAATAATTTTTAAATCCCGCCGCGGAATGGGCTTTCATAATCTCCGGCCAGGGGTTAAGGTGCATCTGCACGTATTCATCAATACATTCGGGCTTTACCTTCCATGTCCAGGCATATTTAGCCATCTCGTCCTCCCGCTGGTTATATGGTCATACCAATTGCTTCAAAAGATAATTATACCACCAAGCATCCCGAAAGACAAGTAGAAAATTTTTTTTATCTCTGCGGGCCATGCCCGCGCTTTTTTGCCGGCCCGGGAGCCGTCAGCGTTTCTCCTTGACCTTCTCCTTTTCTTTGGTGATTTTCTGTTCAAGCTTATCCATCATTTTGTCTACCGCGGGATTAAGCTCAAAATCATGTTCCTGTATGTGGACCGAAACGCCCCAGCGAAAATTAACCGTGGCTTCGGCGGTAAAATCCTTGTCCTTGGTCAGGGTAACCAGAAGATCAATAATCATGTTCTCCGCGTTGTGGATGCGGGCGATTTTTTTGTCCAGGTATTCCCTGGAATCATCCCTTAAAGTGAAATGTACTGCTTTGATATCGATGTTCATGAAATGCCTCCGTTATTTTTTTTTACCGGGTGTATGATGAACCCAGATCAAGCTCGCTCCGGTATTTTGCCACGGTCCGTCTTGCAAGGGGTATTCCCCGCCGGGTAAGCGTATCCGCCAGTTCCTGATCGGAAAGACGCCGCTGGTCGCCGGTGATAATTTCCTTTAAAATTTCCTTTACTCCCTCCTTTGAAAACCGGGAGCCCTTGGAACCGGTCCCGGTTATTGAATTGGAAAAAAAGTACCGTATCTCGTAAAGACCCCATTCGGTCTGCATGGATTTGCTGTTGGCGGTGCGGGAAATCGTTGTTTCGTGGACTCCCAGTTCCTGGGCAATATCCCGCAGGGTAAGGGGAACCAGGTACTTGGGGCCCTTGGAAAAAAAAGCCCGCTGAAATTCAACAATGGCCCTGGCAACCCGGAGCAGGGTATGGTTCCGCTGGTTGATGGACTGAATAAACCACCGGGCCTCCCTGATATTTTCCCGGACAAAATCCCTGGCCTCTTTGCCGTCCCTCCCTTTTTTATCGGCCACTTTCATAAAAAAAGGACTGATTCCCAAAACGGGAATTTCTTCATTGTTAAGGATAATAACAAATTCACCCTCCTTCTGCCGGACTTCCAGATCGGGTACCGTATACCGGGTTTCGCCGGAATTAAAATACCTGCCGGGAAAGGGGGAAAGATCCTCCTGAATACGGCTGTAACAGAGCCGGAGCGTTTCCTCGCTTATGTCCAAAATCTGGGCGGTTTCGGCAAATTTTCCTTTTTCCAGGTTTTTAAGATAATCCAGGGCCGCTTCCAGTCCGGGGGGCGCATCGGGAAGCAGCCGGGCCTGGACCTGCAGGGATTCCCGGTATCCCGATGTACAGGTACCCGGCGGATCCAGGGACCGGACCACGGCCAGGGCTTCCCGCAGCCGGGTTTTGTATTCTTTTTTTTCATTTTTAAGGAGGATTTCGGGATCTTCCTTGTGAAAGCCGTCGTCGTCCAGGTTTTGAATCAGCAGCTCCCCGGTATACCGGACCTCGTCATCCACCGGTTCCAGGGCCAGCTGCCATAAAAGATGTTCCTGCAGGGTTTCGGGCCGGGTGACGGTTCCTTCGATAAACTGACGCCGGGCATCGGCGTCCATGCCCCGCTGGATAAAACCCGAATCGGAACTGGCTTCAAAGTAATCGTCTTCCTCGCCGGGAGTTTCCGCGGCATCCAGGGAAACCGTCCCCGGCTCTTCCAGCACTTCCAGGGCAGGGTTCCTTTCCATCTCTTCGGCAATCTTTGCCCGCAGATCCAGCACGGGCAATTCCATTATTTTGATGGATTGGAACAGCTGGGGGTTCATCCTAAGCCCTTGTTCCAGAATCAAAGCCTGCCGCTGCTGCATACTACCACTATCATTCCATGACAGCGCTTTGTCAAGAATTGAAAACCGCCGGCCGATAAGAGAGTAACATCCTTTACATCTGGATATGCCTGTATGCTGCTGCGTTGTATGAAGATATGCCCCGTTTTTTTGCTGTTTTCCGCCATAATTCTGCATCCGGCCTTCCCGGGGGGCCGAAAGGAACCGGAGCCGGAACGAGTACCGGCCCTGAACGTCTTTTACGCGGGCCTGGTGGAAGACGCCGCGGAAGCCTTCCAATCCGGCAAAGCCGGATGGAAAGAAAAAGCCCAGCTGGTGGTGATCTGCTGGGAACTGGGAGAAATGAACAGGGCCGCCGAACTGCTGGAAGAGCTGGTAAAAGACCAGGATATACCGGACAAGGAGAGGGACGAACTGCGGCTCCAGCTGTTCTATACCTACTGCCTGGTTAACAGCTATCCAAAAGCCGCGGCCCTGCGGGGTCCGGTGGAACGCTCCCTCCAGGGGGCGGATAACCGCAGCAAGGCGGAATTTTATTTTTATTCCGCCCTCATGTACCAGGAAACGGGCAATGCCGAAAGGGCCGTTGAACTGTACAAACGGAGCCTGGATATAAACAAATGGCGGCCCGTGGGCTGGTACATGCTGGGAGTACTGCTCCGGAACAGCGATCCCAAGGAAGCGGAACAATGCCTTCAAACCTGCTGGGAGCAGGATACTTCCTTTACCGGCGCCCTGCTGCCGCTGGCCCGGCTTCTGATGAACCGGCAGGAATGGCGGAAAGCCAGGGATTACCTTATCACCGCGAACGCCCGGCTGCCCGGGGACCGGGAAATCGCCGCGGCCCTGGCGGAAACCCGGACCCATGCTCCGGGCGGGGGCGTGGCGGGAGACGGCGCCTATCTAATACGCCGGGAAATCAGGGCCCGGCCCCCCAAAGTGGAACCCGCCGCGGCCTTTCCCAGGGAGGGCAGCATCCGCATCGGGCTTATCGAAGGGCGGAGCCTCGTTTCGGTCAAGGCCGGGGGGGCTTTTACCCTGCACATAGCGGGGAACCGTAATTCCCTCTACAACGGCGCGGCCCAGGAACAAATTTGGATAGAATGGGGCAGGGGAAACGGCCTGCTTTCGGTGCAGGATAAAAACGGCAAGACCCTGGTCCGGTCTTCTACCCCCCTGGTGTACGAACTCCTGGACAGGGGCGATACATCCATTGTGGCGGGGGTTGTCAACGGGGCGCCGGGAACCAACAGGACCTACCGGGGGACGCTGGAATTCCGCCCCGCCGCCGGAGGCATGACGGTGGTTAACATCGTCCCCATGGAGGAATATCTCTACGGGGTGATTCCCGCGGAGATGCCCGCCAGCTGGCCCGCGGAAGCCCTGAAAGCCCAGAGTATCGCCGCCCGTTCCTACAGCCTGGGAAACCTGGGCCAGTTTGCCGGCCGGGGCTTTGACCTCTTCGGGACCCCCCACTCCATGGCCTACCACGGGGTGGGAGCGGAAAACGCGAAAACCACCGACGCGGTAGATAAAACCAGGGGCATCATACTCCGGGGGGGCGCCCAGCCCCTGAAGGCATATTTTTCCGCCAACCACGGCGGCTATAGCGAAGACTCCCTTACCCTGTGGGGGTACGACGCCTATATGCAGGCGATTCCGGACAAGCTGGTGAGCCTTCGGACCAGCCCCCTCCCCCTGAAC
This sequence comes from Spirochaetaceae bacterium, assembly GCA_031265015.1. Lineage (GTDB taxonomy): Bacteria > Spirochaetota > Spirochaetia > Treponematales > Breznakiellaceae > JAISBN01. The sequence continues at coordinate 9,367 of JAISDG010000018.1, forward strand.
GAGCTGTACCGCTGGATTCGGGATACCCCCACGTCATATTCCAACGTACCCCGGTATTCGTATATTTCCGCCTACCGCTGGGAAAAATGGGTACGCCCCGCGGAGATTCGCCGCCGTTTAAGCAGCGATCCCGGGGAAATTACCCGCATCGTCAGCAGGGGCAGGGGCATATCGGGGCGGCTCGTGGAACTGGAAGTGCAGGGTTCCCGGGGAACAGTCACGGTAAAGGGGGACGCCATCTGGAACGCCATGGGAAGCCTCCGGTCCAGCCTGTTTACCATCCGCTACAAGCTGGCAAGGAACGGCAGCGTGGAATACGTTGTGTTCCAGGGAGCGGGCTACGGCCACGGCATAGGGCTGGATCAGCACGGAGCGGCGGGGATGGCCAGCGTGGGCTTTAGCGCCGAAGACATACTCCGCCATTACTACCCCAGGGCAGCCCTGGACAAGCTGTAGGGGCGAATTTTTAACCGCCAGGTTGAATCGAAGAAGAATAGGTAACCGCGAAGGCGAAAAAGGCGAAAAAGTTAAAGAAGAAAAGAAACTCTTAAAAACTTCTTTGACTTTTTCGACTTCGAGGTAAAGATTTTAACTTGAATTCTAAAGATTTCAACTTGGATTCTTTAGAATCTGACTTGGATTCTTTAGACTACGGACCAAAGTCTTTAGACGCTGGACCAAAGTCTTTAGACGCTGGGCCAAAGTCTTTAGACGCTGGGCCAAAGTCTTTAGACTCTGGGTCAGATTCTTTAGACTTTGGCTCAGATTCTTTAGACTTTGGGTCAGATTCTTTAGATTCTGACTCAGATTCTTTAGACTTTGGCTCAGATTCTTTAGAATCCGGGTTATGGGTCAGGGGTTGCAGACAACACGGAACCCAATATCGCTGTCCGTGCCGTCAGGGCCGCGCAGCCACCCGGAACCCCAAATCGGGGTTAGCTACGGTGGGGGCACTGT
>JAISDG010000030.1 GCA_031265015.1 Spirochaetaceae bacterium
ACCGGAAACGGTTTTTCCGCCGCCGGCTTTTTTGGCGGCGTTACAGGCGCTGTCCGCCGTGGAGAGGATCCCCGCGGCAAAGGCGGCTTTCCCGCTGATCGGAACCATCCCTATGCTAATGGTAACGGGGAAGGTTTTGTCTTCAAAGCTGAATCCGCAGGATACGGAGGCATGGAGCCGCTTTGTTACGCTCTCCATTTTCGCCGGGATACAGTCAAACAGGATGATGGTAAACACGCTGCTTCCCAGCCTGCCGGAAATATCCCGGTGTTTGAGGTTGTCCTGGAGTATCTGGGTAAACCAGGTCAGCAGGGCGTTGCCCCCCGCTTCCCCGGTTTCCGCCTTAACAGCGCTGTAACTGTCGATGTCTATTTGTAAAAGGCCGCAGTTTTCTTCTACCCGCTTTACCGAATCCAGGACATCTTCCAGCTCCATGACAAAACCTTCCCGGTTAATCAGCCCGGTCAGCGAATCGTGGCTGACATGGTAATCCAGGGTAGCGCTGAGTTTTTTAAGCTCGCTGATATCCCTGATGACGATAGCATAACCGGCGGTTTCACTGCTTTCTTCTTCCGGTATCCGGGCAATAGAGCCGTCCACAATGCTGGTACAGGCGCCGCATTTATAAATGGCGTCTTTAAAGATAAGCGGATCGTTATTTCGGGGAAGTTTTTTGCCGACCAGGTTGGTTAAATTGAGCGGTTCCAGCAGGGTAAAGACCTGGGACGCTGCCTTGTCCAGGGGGGCGCTTTCCCATCCGCTGATCCTAAGCGCGGCGGCATTGACAAAGGTAACACACAGATCCTTGTCAAGAACGATGATACCATCGTGGATGTTCTGCAAGATCGCAGAAAAAAACTTTTCCTGGTTCATATTTGCAGTATATTCTTTTTTTGATCCCTTTGGTAGCATTGGAAGCCGTAAAAAGCTCCCCCGGTCGTGGAAGGGGGACAATACGGATATCCCTGACCGGTGTTCACCCCGGAGCGCGGGGCCTAGGGCTCAAAGACCCCTTCTATGGGGACGCGGACCAGGTTAATCAGCGCGCCGGGATGGCGCCGGATCAAGCCGTCCAAAGTGGTTTCCGCCGCGCTTTCAAAGACCAGCGCCTGGAAGACCCCGTAACTGTTAAAATAGGGGACCAGGACCGCCTCATGGTAATGCTGCCGTTGAAGCGGGGCGGGACCCCGTTCGTTGCTTATGGAAGCCAGATAGAGATACCCCGGTTCATTAACCGCCAGGGTGTACAGCAGGGGCCGCAGTCCTTCCATGCTGAATCCCGCGTTCAGCAGAAAACCGGGGTAGCTTTTTATCGCCGTCCCGCCCCGGCTCCGGTCGATCAGGGCGGCAAACGTCTCCTGCCGGACTTCCACATTTTCCAGGACGGCAAAATCCGGGGACCGGAGCGCCCTGGCCGCCTCCAGGGCCAGGTTCCTGGTCCAGTCCAGGCCGAACAGCGGATCCCGGTTTTCATAGTTTTCCGCCAGGGAAGAAGTCCGGGGCGCGGCCGGGGCTTTCAGGGGGGTAATGGCCAGCCGCTTCCCCGTTACCGGGCGGAGCATGCCGTCTATCAGCCATTTGGTAAAACCGGAACAGTTAAGCCCCACCGGATCCTGCTGGGGCTTCAGCGTTTCGATAAAAACATAGCGGCCCGTTTCATCCAGGGCCCCGTCGTCTTCATAGTTAAGGCCCCGCAGCGCGGTTCTGACCTTTTCCGTAAAAGTTCCCGTATCCCGGTACAGCCGGATATCGGGCTCAAAATAACGCCGGGGAAAGCGGTCTCCCACCGCGGCCAGGGCTTCATGGAGGGGGATGGTCAGGAGGGTGTCCATGGGGATGCCGACGGACAGGCCCCGGATCACATAGGCTTCGTACAGGACCACGTCCATAAAACTTTTGTCTTTTCCCTGGGGACGAAGCTGGACATAGAGCCAGGGATCGCTCCGTAAAAAAATCCGTATCCGTTCCGGGGCCCCGGTAGTGTAATTCCGGGTATAAACCCAGGAGCCCTGGGCCCAGCCGGGATATTCCCCGTTCCGCTCCCGGGCCAGGATAACCGTTAGTTCGTTTCCCCGGCGGACGGAACGGACCTGGACGGGGCCCCCGCCGGGCAGGGTATAGGTAAAGTTCCGGTTTGCGGCAGCCCTGGCGGGGCTTTCGGTAAGCCAGCTGTCCTTTATGGAAATCCGGAGGACAGAATCATCCTGGATAAAGGCAACGGGAGTATCCGCGGGAAAAAGCTTCGGGGCGCACAAAAAAGCTATTCCCAAACAGAGGCATTTTATTATATAGTTTATTGTATAGTGTAGCTTCATTATGTACAGTATCGGCCGTCAGAGCCGGGGGGACAAGCAGTATGAAAACAGTTATGGTCGTAGACGACTCCCGAATCATGCGAAATATCGTCAAAAACACCTTTGCGGAGCTGAAAATTCCCTGCCAGTTTGTCGAAGCGGGAAACGGACGGGAAGCCCTCCAGCTTCTGCAGAACCAGCCGGTTCATCTGGTGCTGCTGGACTGGAATATGCCGGAACTATCGGGCCTGGATTTCCTTAAACAGGTCAGGGCCATGGAACAATACAAGGATCTTCCCATCATCATGGTTACCAGCGAGTCGGCAAAGTACAATGTAATCGATGCTCTTAAAAACGGCGCCACCGATTATATTGTCAAGCCCGTGAACGAAAAAATCTTTGCGGAAAAACTGTCGAAAATTACCATATAAAAACCGGGGGGACGATTATGGAACGGTATATTCAGCCTTTTATTGAGGTCAGCAAAAATACGTTTAAAAATTTTGTCGGAGCCGAGCTGACCGCGGGACGGCCGTACTTTTTAGAGAACAGCGCGGTCAGCGAGGAGGATCTTTCGGCGATCATCGGACTAAGCGGTGAAGCCCGGGGGGCGGTGGTAATCGGGATGAAAGACGCCCTGGCGATCAGGCTTACCGACATGCTTACCGGCGAAAAACACAGTTCCGTTGACGACGACGTGGTGGACGCCATAGGCGAGATCGTCAACATTATCGCGGGGAATGCCAAAAAGGAGCTGGAAGAATCCTTCCGGCTCATTATCAGCCTTCCTTCCATTGTAAAGGGCAAGGGACATCAGATTAAGTGGCCCGGCGATCGGGCCAGAATTATCTGCATCCCCTTTACGATCTTTGAAACTGAATCGCTCACCCTTTCCATCGCTATTGAAGCGGTAAGGAACAGCTAGATGCCCGGGATACTTGCGTTTTTTCAGAACTTTTTATACAGCGGCAAAAACGACCTGACCGACAACGAAACCCTCAGTTACGCACTGCTCAACGTGATCCTGCTGACAGGATGCCTGTTCCTTATCGCTTTCGGGCTCTCGGTATATATCGAGGGCAACACGGTCGGGAGCCTTCTGGACGGCGGCCTGGCGCTTATCTGCGTCATCGCGATGCTTATACTCAGGACCAGGGCGCCGCTGGTTATTCCCGGGGGTATCTCCATTGCCGCCTTCGGCATACTCTGCGCCCGGTTTATCGCCGGAGGGGAAATCCGCGGCTTTGCGGCCCTGTGGATATACATTTTCCCCCTGGTCACGATTTTTATCCTGGGGCTCCAGATTGGGCTTATCTATACGTTCCTCCTGTTCTGTACCTCGCTGACCTTTACGCTCATTCCCGGCCTTTCAAAATTTAACTATACGCTTGATATGGCAGCGCGGTTCTGCGGAGTGTACGTCCTGGTGTCCATGCTTACCGTGGTATACGAGCGGGTACGGCTTGCCAAAGACCGGCGGGTTGAACGGCTGACCCGGGAACTAAAGATAGAGCGGGACCTTGTCACCGCCATGAAAGACAATTTGAAAGCCGGACTTTTCCTCATGAACCGGGATTTCGTGATCCAGGGGGCCTACTCCAAACCCCTGGAAGCGATCCTGGGAACCGATGAAATCGAAGGGGAAAAACTCACTTCTTTTCTGGCCGGATCCCTTAAGGCCAAAGAACGGGCCACCCTGGAGGATTATTTTAATATGGTGGTAAACCGCCAGTTTGAAGCGTCCATGCTGGAAGACCTAAACCCCATCGCGGAATTTACCTATATGAACGACATCCGGAAGGAACAGAAAATTATCCGGACCTCCTTTTCTTCCGTGGACATGGGCTTTAACGACTTTTACATTATGGGAAGCCTTGAAGATATTTCCGCGGCAAAGGAACTGGAACGTCAGCTGGCCGAGGAGGCAAACAAGCGGGAAGAAGAAATGCGGGCCCTGTTCCAGGTAATCCAGATAGATCCCGCGGTATTCGGCGACTTTATAGAGGATACCGACTATGAATTTGACCGTATCAACGAAAACCTGAAAAATCAGGAACTGTCCGCCAAAGAAGCCATAGTCGAGATTTACCAATCGGTCCACGCGATCAAATCCAACGCCCTGATCCTGGGGCTGGAGAACTTCAGCTCCAAACTCCACGAACTGGAAAATACCATCAAAGAGTACCGGGACAACGACACTGTTTCCTTCGAGGACGTCCTCCATGTAACGGTGGAACTGGAAAAGATCATGCAGGAAAAAGACAAATTCCGGAACATCATCGACAAGATTGAATCCTTCCGCAACGTCACCGGGGGTACCCGCAGGCAGGACCGTTATGTTCTGGTGGAAACCCTCACCAGGGCCTGCAAAAAGGCCGCGGAGGCCCAGGAAAAACAGGTACGCTTTACCGTGGAAGAACTGGACGGTTCGATCCTGGAAAGCGGACCCCGCCGGATTATCAAAGAAGTATTAACCCAGCTGGTGCGGAATTCGGTATACCACGGCATTGAAAAACCGGAGGACCGGATACAACAGGGCAAAACCCCCGAGGGCGCTGTTGCCCTTTCCATTACCCGGGACAAGGGCAGCATACACCTGAAGCTTTCCGACGACGGCAGGGGGCTTGATTTTGACAAGATCCGGGAAAAGGCCCTTAAGCTGAACCTTCTGCAAAAGAAAGAGGACGCGGACAACAAAAACCAGCTGCTCCAGGTTATTTTTTCGCCCGGCTTTAGTACCGCCGATTCCGCGAACGTTCACGCCGGCAGGGGAATCGGCCTTAACCTGGTACGGGACCGGATTCGGGATCTTCGCGGTTCAATCAAACTGTCCAGCGACCCCGGCCGGGGAACGGTGTTTAATATCTTCATACCGTTTGAAACAGCCGCGGAAGAAAGCAAAGCTTCATAGGCAAAGGGGCATATCCATGGAATTAGACAGGTATGAAGAGCGGGAAAAAAACAAAACCACCCTTAAATTCAGAATCACCTTTTTCTTTGTGTTCTTTCTGGTGGCGGTTTTTGCGGTATTCATTATTACATCGGTGCTGCAGACCAATACCGTTACCCGCTATGTATGTTCCCAGCTTGCCCTGCCAACGGTCCGTAAAGCTCTGGCGGAGATCAACCCCGAATCCTTTGAGCGGCTTGCCGCCTCCGGGAATCCAGGAGACGGATATTATATTATAACCCAGCAGCGGCTGTACCAGATAAAGCAGGAAACAAACTGCCGGTACCTGTACACCATGGCCCCCCTGGAGGGGACCATGTACCAATACGTCATCGACGGCAGCGGCCTTCCGGGGTCCGAGGACTTTTCCGAGCTTGGGGCAGAGGAAGACATCAGCTTATGGGACAAGGCGGTCCTTGCCACGATAGAAACCAGGACAGGCCAGCTGGGAACAATAGACCAGTCGGAACAGTGGGGCGCGACCATTTCCGCCTATGAGCCCATCCTCAAAGAAAACGGAGAACTGGTTGGTATCGTGGCCTGCGACATTGACGCCACCAATGTGGTTGCCTGGGTTAAAACCCAGGTGCTGTGGCAGCTGAGCATCGTTCTGCTGCTGGTGGTGGTAGGGCTGACAGTCTACATAACCCTTGTCAAAAAAGTCGATCAGTCCTTTGCATGAAAACGGTACTCTGCTACGGCGACAGCAATACCTGGGGCTATAACCCCCGGGGAGGCCGTTATGATCATACCGTCCGTTGGCCCGCGGTCATGGCCTCCCTGCTCAACGGCGGCGCCGAGATCGGCACGGGTCCCGGCATACCTCCGGGCATGCCGGGAAGCGGCCCCGTAATCGATCACGGCAGTCCCGAGCGCGGCGCCGAGATCGGCGCGGGTCCCGCCTGGTGGGTGGTGGAAGAGGGCCTTAACGGAAGGACCACCTGCCTGGAAGATCCGGTAGAGGGGGACAGAAACGGCCTGCGCCAGCTTATCCCTGTCCTGCGCAGCCACCGTCCCCTGGATCTGGTGATCATGATGCTGGGGGTCAATGATCTGAAACACCGCTTTAATCCCAGTCCCTATGAAGTTTCCAACGGCGCGCAGCTGGTAGCTAAAGCGATCCTGACATCGGAAACCGGCCCCGGCGGCGGCGCCCCCCGGGCGCTGATGGTCTGCCCTCCCCCGCTGATTGACGCGCCGGCGTTCCGCCAGATCATCGCCGCCGGAGCGCTGGAAATTTCCCGGAAGCTGCCCTCCTATTACCGGGCCTGCGCCAAAGAATGCGGCGCGGATTTTTTTGACGCGGGAACCGTTGTCACCGCCGCCAGTTCCGTGGACGGCGTCCACTGGGAGGCGGAAGATCACCGGCGCTTTGCCCAAGCCATGGCGGAACTGATAACCCGGAACTTTTCTTAAACTGTCGCCGTCTTACAGCGCATAGCCATTTACCCGGCTGCCGTGGAGTTTTGCGGCTTCGAACTATACGTACCATTCAAACAGCTAACCTCATGTGGCCCCTCCTTACGGATAGTAATTTGGGCTGGACTTTAGTTTTGAGGCATCGGCCCTCTTTCGGCTGGATTTTTTTTGAGGCAACGCGCCGCATTGCATAAAGATTGAAATTTTTCTATATTGAACCGCAGTTACTAATTACATCCGGTTCTTCCATTCGGAACCGGCAGCGCTTGTGTAAGGAGGCCTTCCATGGGCCATGACGAAGAAGTGTCTGACCAGCGTTGCCGGCAGCAAGATCAACAAAGCCTATATAAGAAAGAGAATGAACATGATTCCTGCGGCATAGGGTTTGTGGCGGATATCCGGGGCCGTCCTTCCCACAAAATTCTTACCCGGGGCCTGGAAGTCCTGGAACGGATGGAACACCGGGGGGCGAAAAGCGCGGACAACAAAACCGGGGACGGTTCCGGGGTACTGCTGCAAATTCCCCACCGCTTTTACGCGCGGCAGATTTCCGGCCTTCCCGGGCCGGGAAACTATGGTACGGGGCTGATGTTCCTCCCCAAAGACAGGGACAAGCGGGCTCCGGCGGACGAAGCGCTGGAAGAAACCGCCGCCGCCCTGGGGCTCAAAATATTTGCCCGGCGGAAAATTGCCGTCGATTCCGCGGTGCTGGGCGCCATGGCCGCGGCGGTGGAACCGGACATAGAACAGCTGGTCCTTGTTCCCGGGGCGGAGGGAACGGCGGCTGCCGGGTCCACTGACGGGGTAAAGCTGGAAATGGCCCTCTACGTCTTCCGCAAAAAGCTTGAAAAGCGCCTAGGGGAAGCGGGAATTTCCTGGTATATGCCATCCCTTTCGTCCAGAACGATAGTGTACAAGGGAATGTTTATGCCCGGCCAGCTCCGGGGATATTACCGGGAACTGGAAGACGAATCGGTGGAAACCGCCGTGGCCCTGGTGCATTCCCGGTTTTCCACCAATACCTTCCCCGACTGGCCCCTGGCCCAGCCCTTCCGCATGGTTTCGCATAACGGCGAAATTAACACCATCACGGGAAACCGTTTCTGGATGGCCGCCCGGGAAGCGCTCTTTGCCCGGGAACTACAGGACATTCTGCCCGTCATTGAGCCGGGCCGCAGCGATTCGGCCAGCTTCGACAATGTCCTGGAACTGCTGGTCATGTCCGGCCGGACCCTTCCCCACGCGCTGATGATGCTGATCCCCGAATCCTGGAACGACAAAAACCCCATCCCCGGCGGCCTGAAGGCCTTTTACGAATACCACGCCTGCCTGATGGAACCCTGGGACGGACCGGCTTCCATGGTGTTCTGCGACGGCCGCTATGTGGGGGGTACCCTGGACCGGAACGGCCTTCGCCCCTCCCGGTACACCATCACCAGGGACGGCCTTATTGTGATGGCCTCCGAAAC
>JAISDG010000091.1 GCA_031265015.1 Spirochaetaceae bacterium
GTTCCCCCGGCCACCTGCTCCCGGCTGAACCACCGGGCGTCGCTTATTTCCCTGCCGTCGGGTTTCAGTTCGCCCCCCGCGTAGCGGGCGGAAAACCCGACCATCAGGGAATTGGGGAAGGGCCAGCTTTGGCTGGTCACATACCGGACCGTATCGGCCTCGATGCCCACTTCTTCCTTTATTTCCCGCAGCACCGTGGACTCCAGGTTTTCCCCCGCTTCGGTAAAACCCGCGATAAGGCTGTACACGCCGCCGGAAAATTTGACGTTGTGGGCCAGGAGCGCCCTGCCGTCGTCCCTGACAACCAGGGTGATCACCGCCGGGGAAATCCGGGGATACTCTATCCTGCCGCACCGGGGGCAGAGCCGGGCCAGTTCCCCCGGTAAATCGCCGTTCCGTTCCCCGCAGCTTCCGCAGCAGAGGGAATCCTTCCGCCACTGCAAAACATGATAGGCCCGCAGGAACCGCCCCGCGATTCCGGAACTGCCCGGCGCCGCGCCGGTAGTTCCCGCCAGGACCACCGCCTGCCGGACGGAAAAAGTCCGCCATCCCGGGGGCAGTTCCGCGTCCGGGGGCAGCAGCGCGCCGGGAACAGCCTCCGGCGGTTCGCCCGGCGGCGCGATGGCGGGGGTATCGTAAAAATTCAAATCACCAAAGACGTTCCGAAGCCGTTCCCGGCCAACGCCGTATACCGCTTCTTCATCTTTCATGGACGAGGGGACAACAAGATAATTTCCCTGGAAAAGATACGCCCCGCCGGACTGCGCCGCGGCCTTCTTGACGGTCTTTACTGCTGGCATGGCTCCCTCCGGCGCTTACCGTAACCATAGCAAAAACCCGGCTTTTCGTGAAGGTATAAAGGATTTCCGGTCAATTACCCGCGGCGGTTTTGGATTTCACGGCTAAAAATTCCCATAATAATACTGTCATGATACGCGCCCTCGACAAAGAAATGCCGGCGCAAAATACCTTCCTGCACAAACCCCAGGCCTTTATAAATATGCACTGCCTTATGGTTTTCCGCGTCCACATAGAGATAGATTTTATACATATTTAAAATGTTAAAAGCGTAATCCATCCCCTTGGACATGGCAATTTTAGCCAGCCCCAAGCCCTGAAAATCCGATTTGATGATTATTTGAATTTCCGTATGCCGGTGAATAAAATTAATATTTACCAGTTCAATAATCCCCGCAAATTGATCGTCCACATCTATCACAAAACGCCGTTCATGGTCATCATGGATATGTTTGTCATACAGGTTGGTTAATTCGTCAAGAGATTCATAGGGCTCTTCAAACCAAAAGGCCATGGTGCGGCGTTCATTATCAAGATCATGCACAAAAGATAAATCTTTGCGTTCCAGCGGGCGCAATGTAAGTTTCATGGTTTTTCCTTTTTTTTACATACCTATATAGGCCGCATATAGTATATTCTATTTTACCAATTCGATTTGTCAATGTACTGAAGGCAATTCTGTAGTATGATAAAAGCAGCGGAGGGTGTCCGGATCCGGGAAAATCCCTAAAAAGCGGCGAATATCCGGATAAACTTTCGCTGAATAATTGAATAAGCCGTCATTTTCCTGTATTATTAAGGGAAAATTCCGTTTACCGAGCGAGGTTTTGGGTAAAAATGCTGGATCTTGGCCCTGTCCACCGTACTGAATATGAGTTAGACCCCTCCGAACAGGTGGTAATTGCCGAAGCGCCGGGGCGGCTTCATTATCTGGGTGAACACGGGGAGCCCGGGGCAGGGTTGTACCTTTCTTCCGCCATTAACAGAACCATCCAGGTTGCCGTAAGCCTGCGAAAGGACAATTCCCTCCGTTTTTTTGCCGTGGATCTGGGGGAACGCAAGCGGACCACCCTGGCGAACCTGAAATACAAGCGGGAAGACCGGTGGGCGAATTACATTAAACTGGCGGTACATCTCTTTGCGGAGCGGGGCTTTTCCGTGAAGGGGCTTAACTTTACCGTTTCCGGGGACATACCCCAGCAGGCGGGGCTTGCGTCCTCCACAGCCATAGAAGTTGCCGCCGCGGTGGCCCTGCGGGGTTTTTTGAAGGCCTCCGTACCGGACAGGGAACTGCTGCCCGGGTTAATCCGGGCGGAAGCGGAATTTTTGGGCCGGGATGTCAGCCCCGTGGATTACCTTATCGCCTTTAACGGCAGAAAAGATCATTTTTTGCTGGTGGACGAGGCAGCCCGGGAGGTAACCAAAATCAAATCCCCCTTCGGCAAATATAAAATGCTCCTGATGGATTCCCGGGTTCCCCGGGCGGGAGTGGAGGAAGAGCTCAGCCACCGGAGGAAAGATACCCAAAAGGGCCTGGAACTTCTTGCCCGCGGAAAACAGGGTACAAGCTTCCGGAATTACGAGCCCGGGGATTTACTGGAATCCATGGGGGACTTAAGCGAAGAAATACGCCGCCGGTCCCTGCACATTGTGGAAGAAAACCAGCGTGTCAGGGAAATGGCGGAGGCCCTTAAAAAGGGTGAACTGGCGGATATTTCCAGGATGATTTACCATTCCCACGAAAGCCTGCGGGATCTGTACGAAGTTTCCTGCCCCGAAATCGACTGGCTGGTAAAACGGGCCCAGGAAATCGAGGGCGTGGTCGCTTCCCGCATGACCGGTATGGGTTTCGGGGGCTGTACCTATACGATTCTCAAAGACAGCGCCCAGGAGGAGTACCGTAAACGGCTTGAGGATTATGAGCGGATCTTCGGCTTTCATCCCCTGGTATACGAATTCCGTCCCGCGCCGGGCGCCCGCCTGACCGCCAAAGGATAAACGATGGCTGTCCGTGAAGATCTGGAAGAGGGGATCAGGTTTTTCAAAATCCGGCGCTGGGACAAGGCCCTGGAGGAATTTTTAAAAATAGACGCTTCCGCTTTTGAAACCTCCGATTCGGTTGAACTGGCCTATTATCTGGGACTTTGTTACGCCAAGCTGGAACGGCACGACGATGCCCTGCTCTATCTGGAGCAGGTGGTAACCGCCGCGCCGGATCCCCTGCGGGTGTACCAGTGCCGTCTTACCCTGGCGTATATTTATGTTATCACGGGCCGTTCAAAACTGGCTGAATTTGAACTGGGACGGCTGGTCAGGGGGGGGTATGAATCCATTCAGATCTATACAACCCTGGCCTATGCCGCGTGGTCCCAAAAACAGTTTCAAAAAGCGGTGGACTACTATGAAAAGGCCCTGGAAATGGACAAAAACAACGCCACCGCGCTGAACGGCCTGGGGTATATCCTGGCGGATTCCGATATCGACATCCCCCGGGGGCTTAAGCTCTGCCGCCGGGCGGTGGACAGGCAGCCTCATTCCGCGGCTTACCTTGATTCCCTGGGCTGGGCCCACTTTAAAAACGGCGACGCCGGCGAAGCCCGGATCTGGCTTCGCCGGGCCCTTGAAATTGCCCCCCAGCGAAAGGAGATCAAGCGGCACATGAAAATCCTCGTAGGAGACGGTTAACAGCCGCGGCTGGCAACCAACGGTTATGATCCGGCGCCTGCTTACAGTTGTTTTTCTCGCCTGGGCCGTCCTGGCGCTGATTGCGGGATGCGACAGCGGAAGTGCCGTTGCTCCGGGATACTCCCGGAACCCGGAAGCCACGGACGCGGAGACCCCGGACAGCGGCCCCAACTTTTTACAGCCCGGAACTACCGGCGCATCCCTGACCGATACCGTCGACGCCCAGAATGAATTCCGCATCGGCGTTCAGGCCTATTACCGCTATGCCTTTAACGAAGCGATCCTCGCCTTTGAACGGGCCAATTCCTTCAGACCCGGCGAACCCCTTGTTCTGGACTGGCTGGGCAGGGCCTACTACCGTTCGGGCCTGGAGGATACCGCCCTGCGGCAGTGGAGTTTTGCCGCGGAAAAAAGCTCCGCCTCGGCGGATCAGATCCTCCTCCGCAGCCGGATTGAAACGGTTCAAAACCGCCGCAGCCTGGTTTCCTTCATGGAAGACGTGGAGCGTTATGTGGAGGCGGGCCGCTATCCCGGCAGGTCCGGGTCCGGGATTTATTTCCGCCAGCCCACATCGGTCCTGCCCCTGAACGACGGCACGGCCTGGGTGGCGGCCTGCGGCAGCAACGAACTGGTCCGCCTGGATGTTAACGGCCTTATTAAACAGCGAGTCCGGGGGCCGGTAAACGGTTTTGATCGGCCCTACGACGTGGTCCAGGGACTTGACGGCAGGCTGTATGTTTCCGAGTACCATGGAGGCAGGGTCAGCGTTCTTGATTCGGAGGGAAGGTGGCTTTCCTACCTGGGGGAACGGGGCCTCGCGGAAGGAAACTTCGTGGGCCCCCAAAACCTGGCGGTAGATCCCGAGGGCTATCTGTACGTGGTGGATTACGGAAACCGGAGGGTTTCCAAATTCGATCCCGACGGGAATCATATTCTGTCCTTCGGAAAACGGGGCTGGGGCTTCGAGGGGTTTCTTTCCCCCACCGGCATCGTGTGCATGGACGAGCGGGTCTTTGTGGCCGACGGGGTGGCAAAAAAAATCTATACCTTTGACCGGAACGGGACCTACCTGGGAGTGCTGGTGGAAGAAGGCCTTGCCGGTCCCGAAAGCCTGCGCCTCTTCGGGGGCCGGCTGCTGCTGGCGGACACTTCCCGGATTGTACTGATAGATCCCGATTCTTCCATTGTCAGTGAACTGGGGGTGATGGGGGGCGCGAACGCGCGGATTACCGGGGCCGGCGCGGACCGGAACGGCAATATCCTGGCGGCCAATTTCCGGGAGGATGAAGTGGCGGTGTTAAGTTCCGCGGAGGATCTGGCTTCGGGGTTCTTTGTGCAGATTGACCGGGTCATTGCCGACAGCTTTCCCCAGGTAACGGTGGAGCTTTCCGTCCAGGACCGGCGGCGGCGTCCCATTCTGGGACTGGACGCCCGCAATTTTATCGTCACCGAGCGGAACCGCTCTGCCGCGGAACAAACGTTCCTGGGGGCGGCCTACCTTTCCACCCGCTACGATGTTTCCGTCCTGATGGAACGATCCGCCGAAACCGCCCTTCTCCGGGATGATTTGGCCGCGGCCCTGCGGGACATTAACGCCGCGGGTCCCCGGCTGGTATCGGTAGTATCCGCGGGGGAAACGCCGGTTCAGGAGCGGCTGGGGGCGGGCGCTTCGGGTCTGGCCGCCGCGGCCCGTTCCGGCGAGTACAGCCCCCGGTGGCGTTTTGATACCGCCCTGCGGCTCGCCGCCTCGGACCTGCTGGGGGGGGAAAAAAAGCGGGCCGTGGTTTTTGCCGGCGCGGGAACCCTGGGGGAACTGGCCTTTGAACAGTACAGCCTTTCGGAACTGGCCGCCTACCTGGCCAACAACGGCATTGCCTTTTACGCGGTTATTGTGGGCGGCGGCCAGGCGGGGGATGAGCTTCGGTATCTCTGCGAAGAAACCGGGGGCGAAATCGTCAGCCTGTACCAGCCCGAGGGGACCGGCCCGGTCATCCGGTCCATCGGAACCGCCGGGTCCGGTTCATACGCCCTGCGGTACCGCTCGGCCCTGCGGACCAATTTCGGCGTAGACTATCTTCCGGTGGAAGTTGAAGTCTACCTGCTGGAACGTTCCGGCCGGGACAGAACGGGCTATTTTGCTCCGCTTCAATAGCCTGCCGGATTTTTGGCCCCTTCGTAATACCCGCACTTTTTAACTTCCGCGCCGGCAAGCGCTTCGTGGAGAAGTCCCGTCCCGCTTCCGGGGTCCCCCAGTTCCAGCGCTTCGTAGAGGCTCCGCGCTTCCCGGGGATCCCCCCGAAGCACCGGATGGACGGGACTAAAGAGGACGCAGCAGTCGGCAAAGGGCAGGATGGATGTTTCGTAGGTTCCGAAATCCTTTGCCCGCAGGATGATTTCTTCCTTGTCGATACCGATCAGGGGGCGCAGTACCGGAACCGGACGCTTTTGGTCCCGGACCCGGCTTTCGCCGCAATTCAGATTTTCCACCGTCTGGCTCGCGACCTGGGAAAGGCTTTCCCCGGTGACAAGGCATTTTGCGCCGGTCCGGCGGGCGGTGAAAAAAGCGGCCTCCATCATCGCCATCCGGAGCAGCACCGTATTCCATTCCCCGGGACTTTTTTCTTTGATCCGCCGCTGTATTCCGGTAAAGTTTACAATGTAAAGACGCATCCCCATGGCATAGGAACCGGCGATCTCCGCCAGGCGGACTGTTTTGTCCAGGGCCTCCCGGGACGTATAGGGGGGGGTGTGAAAATACACCGCGTCCAGCCCCATCCCCCGGCCTGCCATCATACAGCCCGCCACCGGGGAATCGATGCCCCCGGATAAAAGCAGGAGCCCCCGGCCGGCACTGCCCGCAGGCAGTCCCCGGCGGCCCTTTTTCCCCAGGCTGTACACGTAGGCCTTTTCCCGGATTTCCACGGAGATGATCCCGCCGGGATTTTGTACGTCCACCGGAAACCCGGGAACCGCCGCGCGGACCGCGTCCCCCGCGGCGCAGCAGATCCCGTAGGAACCCAGGGGAAAACTTTTGTCCGTCCTCCGGGCTTCCACCTTAAAGGATCCCGCCCCCGACAGCTTAAGCCGTTTTCCCTCTTCCGCGCAGGCGGCCAGGACCGCTTCGGGGGTCTTTTCGCATTTCCGCGCCAAAGCCCAGCCGGCAATTCCCATCAGCCGGGAGAGAACCTCCTCCACCCGCGCCGCCCGTTCTTCCGCGCAGGTAACGTACAGGCGGCCCGTTCCGGAACGCAGCTGCGATCCCGGGGCCCGGGAACGGAGCATCGTCATCAGATTTCGCTGAAGGATATGCATAAAACCTTCCCGGTTTCCCCCCTTCAGGGTGAGTTCGCCGGGTTTGACCAGATAGAGGAGCCGTTCGGACATGGACACAGCATAGCACAGAAATAAAGACGCGCCATCTTTTTTGCAATTTGCCGCTCAAAATAGACCTATGCTGAAATGTTGTTCCGGCGCTGTTTTCCCCTGTTCCCCCTCTGGACTTGAAAAAAAAACTCGCTTATAGTGAAGAAAAATAAATTATAAGCGAGGAAAACCATGGAACTCAAGGACTCCAAAACCTGGCAGAATTTACAGACCGCCTTTGCCGGCGAGTCGCAGGCTCATACCAAGTACCTCTACTACGCCTCCAGGGCGGAAAAAGACGGGTACGTACAGATAGGCGCCCTGTTCAGGGAAACGGCGCTTAACGAGAAGGAACACGCGAAAATCTGGTTCAAGCACCTCCACGGCGGCGGTGTTCCCGATACCCCGGCAAACCTGAAGGACGCCGCGGCGGGGGAAAACTATGAATGGACAACGATGTACGCCGGTTTTGCCAAGACCGCCCGGGAAGAGGGCTTTACCCAGATTGCCGCCGAAATGGAAGGGGTCGCCAAAATTGAAAAGGAACACGAGGAGCGGTACAAAAAACTTCTGTCCAACATTGAGGGCGGCATCGTGTTTAGCCGGGACGGGGATCAGATGTGGCAGTGTTCCAACTGCGGCCATATCGTCATCGGGAAAAAAGCCCCGGAACTTTGTCCGGTCTGCCGGCATCCCGTGTCGTACTTCCAGATTAGGGCGCAGAATTATTAGCCGGGCATAAACAAAGGGGAGAAACCGCGGCGGCTCTCCCGAAGGGGTACTATGGCGTTAACATCGGCGATTTCCCGGGAAACGGCCTGGGAGCTTTTACGCAGGCACAACAAGGATCCTTTTCACCTTCAGCATGCCCTGACTGTGGAAGGGGTCATGCGGTGGTACGCCGCGGAGCTTGGTTATGCCGGCGAGGCTGAGTACTGGGGCATTACGGGGCTTCTCCACGATATCGACTTCGAGGAATATCCTGAACAGCACTGCGTAAAAGCGCCGGAATTGCTCCGCTCCGGCGGCGCCGCGGAGGACATGATCCACTCCGTTTGCAGTCACGGCTGGGGGCTCACCGCGGCGGAGGCCAAACCGGAACACCCGATGGAAAAGGTGCTTTTCGCCGTGGACGAGCTTACCGGCCTGGTGTGGGCGGCGGCGCTGATCCGGCCATCCAAAAGTACAAAAGATATGGAAGTAAAGTCTCTTAAAAAAAAGTACAAGGTCCCCAACTTTGCCGCGGGCTGTTCCCGGGAGGTGATCGAAAAGGGCGCCGCGGAACTGGGATGGGAACTGGACGCCCTGCTGGAAAAAACGATCCTTGCCATGCGGAGCTGCGAAGATTCGGTAAACGGGGCCATGACCGCGGTTAATGGCTAAGAGGGCCCTTATCGCCATGTCCGGCGGGGTGGACAGCGCCGTGGCGGCGATCCTGATGCAGGATTCCGGCTATGAGTGTATCGGCGCCACCATGAAGCTTACCCCCTCCGGGGGGAGCAAGTGCTGTTCTCTGGCGGACATCAACGACGCCCGGGCCGCGGCCTGGAAACTCGGAATCCCCCACTATGTCATGAACTATACCGAAGACTTTACCCGTTATGTGATAGATCCTTTCATCGCTTCCTATGAGCGGGGCGAAACTCCCAATCCCTGCATTGAATGTAACCGCCACCTTAAGTTCGCCCTGCTCCTTCGCCGGGCGCTGGAACTGGAAGCGGAAATTCTTGTTACCGGCCACTATGCCCGGATTGAATGGAGCGGCCCGGCGGATAAACCCGAAGGTCCCTGCGGGGAGAAGCCCCGGGGCCGGTGGCTTTTAAAAAAGGGGGTGGATGAAAAAAAAGACCAAAGCTACGTGCTTTACATGATGACCCAGGATCAGCTGGAACGGACCCGGTTTCCCCTGGGATCCCTGACCAAGGCGGAGGTCCGGGAAACCGCCGCCCGGCGAGGGCTGGACAACGCGGACAAAAAAGAAAGCCAGGATATTTGTTTTACCGGTGAGGGGGATTATGCCACTTTTATCGAGGCGTACACGGGCAGGCGCTCTCCCGAAGGGGACATTGTAGACGCCGGGGGAACCGCCATCGGCCGCCACCGGGGGCTTATCCGCTATACCCTGGGCCAGCGGCGGGGAACCGGGGTTGCCCGCGGCGCCCCGGTGTATGTGGCGGAAAAAAACACCGCCCGCAATGTCCTGGTGCTGGGGCCGGAAGAGTCCCTCTACGCAAAGACGCTCACCGCCGATCATCTTAACCTTATCGCCTGCGAAAGCCTGGAAACGCCGGTGCGGCTGGGGGTTAAAACCAGGTATCTGCAAAAGGAACAATCCGCCCTGGTGCGCCAGACCGGTCCCGGCACGATCCGCGCCGAATTCAGGGAGCCCCAGCGGGCCCTTACCCCCGGACAGGCGGCGGTGTTCTACGACGGGGATATCGTCGTCGGCGGGGGAACCATTACGGGGTAACCCTTCGTTGATCCGATCCGCCGGTTTCCGGCGTATCTTGTTTTTAGTATATTTAGTGTATGCTTACCAGGATGTCCGGAAAAACCAATCATGCCAGTCATGCCAGTCACGCTAGTCACATCAACTATGCCAAATCCCTTTTTTCGATCTTTGCCCGTTATTACCGGCCCCACTGGAAACTTTTTGCCGCGGACATGTTCTGCGCTTCCCTTATTTCCGCCTCGGATCTGGCCTTTCCCATGCTGACCAGGCTTGCCCTGGACCGGTTCCTTTCCGCGGGGGCGTTCCGCTTCTTTTTTGTCCTGATCGCCGCGATGATTCTCCTCTATCTGCTCCGCATGGCCTTTACCTGGTTTGTGACCTATTGGGGCCATACCGTGGGGGCCTATATCGAGGCGGATATGCGCCGGGATCTTTTCAGCCGCCTCCAGCAGCTTCCTTTTTCGTTTTACGACACCAACCGTACCGGCCAGCTTATGGCCCGGGTTACCACGGATCTGTTTGACGTTACCGAACTGGCCCACCACGGGCCGGAGGATCTTTTTATCTCCTTCCTTACCCTGGCGGGCTCCCTGGCGCTGGTATTTACCATACGATGGGAGATGGCGCTGGTCCTCCTCCTCGCCGTCCCCTTTATGCTGTGTTTTGTTTTGCTTTCCCGCCGGGACATGAAGAAGGCTTCGGCGGCGGTTAAGGAAAAGACCGCGGGCATTATCGCGGAACTGGAATCAAGCATTTCCGGGGCCCGGGTATCCAAGGCGTTTACCAACGAAAGTTACGAAAAGGCCAAATTCGGGGGCGGGAACGAAAATTATAAAAAGGCCCGGAAAGAATTTTACAAAACCATGGCGAATTTTCACAGCAAGATTGAATTTATGACCCACATCCTCCAGGTGATCATCATCGGTACGGGGGGGCTGTTGATCATGCAGGGCAAGATGAACATGACGGATCTGATTACCTGCAGCCTGTTTGTCAGCGCCTTTCTGCAGCCCGTCAGGCGGCTGCAGAATTTTGTGGAACAGTTTACCACCGGCATGGCGGGGTTCAGGCGTTTTGTGGAAATCATGCGCATAGAACCGGACATCCGGGACAGGCCCGGCGCGAAGGAACTTGAAAACGTCCGGGGGGATATCGAATACCGCGGCGTGTCCTTTGCCTACAAAAACGCCGGGCCCGCGTCCGGCCCGGCGGCCGCCGCAGAGAACGGGACGAGCGGCGCCGGGGTGCAGTTTGCGCAGCAAACCGCAAGCCCAAGAACCGGAGCGGAGGCCGGTTCTTGGGCAGGCAGGCCGTACATCCTTAACAACATATCCCTTTCCATTCCCGCGGGATCCACCCTTGCCCTGGTGGGACCTTCGGGGGGCGGCAAAACCACCCTCTGCCACCTCCTTCCCCGGTTCTACGAAATTCTTGAAGGTTCCATCACCATTGACGGACAGGATATCCGGGACCTGACCCTGGAATCCTTACGGCGGAACATCGGCATTGTCCAGCAGGACGTATTCCTTTTTGCCGGAACGATGAGGGAAAACATCGCCTACGGGAAGATCGGCGCCTCGGAGGAAGAAATCATCGCCGCGGCAAGGCAGGCGGAGATCCACGGCGAAATCGAAAAAATGCCCGCGGGCTACGATACCGTCGTCGGGGAGCGGGGCATTACCCTTTCGGGCGGCCAAAAACAGCGGGTATCCATAGCCCGGATCTTCCTGAAAAACCCGCCCATCCTGATCCTGGACGAGGCCACCAGCGCCCTGGACAGCGCTACGGAACTGCGGATCCAGGGGGCGCTGGAAAAACTGTCCCGGGGCCGCACGACGGTGGTGATCGCCCACCGGCTTTCCACAATCCGGAATGCCGGCGCCATCGCGGTAATTAACGATGAAGGAATCGCCGAACGGGGAACCCACGGGGAGCTGATGGCAAAGGGCGGCCTCTACGCGCGGTTATACCGCTCCCAGTTCGGCGGCTTAGCCCAGTAACATTTCATCGCTGTCCAGTTCTTTTTTCTTGATGTCTTTAAAGCGCCGGATAATATCCGCGGTCTTCAGTTTTGATTTTTCCGCCTGACCGATATCCAGGATGATTTCTCCCCCGTCCATCATCAAAAGGCGATTTCCTGTTTCCAGCGCGTCCTTCATGTTATGGGTTATCATCATCACTGTCAGCTTGTACTCCCGGGCAAAGCGCAGGGTCAGGTTCATCACCAGCTCGGCGTTCCGGGGATCCAGCGCGGCGGTATGCTCGTCAAGCAGGAGAAGGCTGGGCCGGCTCATCACCGTCATCAGCAGGGTTAGGGCCTGGCGCTGACCGCCGGAAAAAAGCTCCACATTGTCGCCCAGCCGGTTTTCAAGGCCCATCCCCAGAGCGGCAAGCTGGCCGCGGAACTGTTCCCGCATTTCCCGGTTCATGCTTATCTTAAGGCCCCGGTAGCCTTTCTTGCAGCTCAATATCATGTTGTCCGCCAGGGTCATGCGGCCCGCGGTTCCCAGCAGGGGGTTCTGAAAGATCCGCCCGATGTACCTGGCCCGCTTGTACTCCGGCTCCCTGGTTATTTCCCGTTCCGGTTCGGCGCGCCCGTTTGCGCCGGCCCGCGCTCCCCGCCGGTCATCCCGATCCCGAATCAAAATCCGCCCGGTCGTCACGGGACAGGTACCGGCGATGGCGTTGTACAGGGTGGTTTTTCCTGCGCCGTTGGAACCGATGATCGTGATAAAATCCCCGGGATGCACGGTACAGCTGATGTCCTTAAGCGCCTCGTTTTCGTCCGCCGTACCCAGGCCGAAGACCAGGGAAAGCTTTTCCAGCCGTATCATGAAGGATCCCCTTTAGGGGATCCAGGATCCTTTTTAGGGGATCCCGGATCCTTTTTAGAAAGACCCGGGCCTCCGCTTGTATAGGGAGCCGGGCTTTCACCCGTTTTTCCCGGACCGGAGTTCCTGTCCGGCCTGGCCCTCCGCCGCTTTGGGGCAAAAAGCCGGTTGTTGGACACCACAATGCAGAAGATGATCAATAATCCCGTGATCAGCTTAAAATCGTTGGGAGTCATCCTGATATGATAACCGTAATCCCGGGCAAGGTACATTAAGCCCCGGTAGATTACCGAGCCGATAAGTACCCGCAGGGTCTGCATAACAATCCTGTTGGACTTGATAATCAGCTCCCCCAGCATCAGGGAAGCCAGGCCCGACACGATGATCCCCGTTCCCAGGCTTACGTCGGCAAATCCCTGATACAGGGAGGTCAACGCCCCCGCGGAGGCTGCCAGGCCGTTGGCAAGACAGATTCCGCTTATCTTGATGATGTCGGGATTCATCCCCTGGGAAATAACCAGCTGGGGATTGGCCCCCAGGGCGCCCATGGAAAGACCGTAGTCGGTGTGGAAAAAGAGGTCCAGCGCCGCTTTCACGGCTAGGGTAAAGAGGGCGCAGAAAATGACCACCCCCCAGAGGCCCCCCAGGGAAGGACCCGTCCATTCGGTGATCCGGCTAAAAAAAGTGTCGAACCGGAGCAGGGAGATGTTCGCCCTGTTCGACATGATCCGCAGATTGACCGAATAGAGCATGGTCATGGTCAGGATTCCCGAAAGGAGATCCGGCACTTTTAGGCGGGTATGGATAAGCGAAGTCACCAGCCCCGCCGCGCCCCCGGCGGCAAAGGCAAAAAACAGGGAAGCCGGAGCGGGGAAACCCTTAAGCAGGGTAACCACCATCACCGCCGACCCCATGGGGAAGGACCCGTCCACGGTCATGTCCGCAAAGGAAAGCACCCGGAAGGTGATAAACACTCCCAGTACCATGACGCCGTAAACAAGCCCTTCTATTAAAATCCCTTCAATCATGCTCTGCCATACTACCGCGGATTTTCCGTTACCGCTACCGTTGAACCAGTTCGCCGTCCCGGAAGATATAGTTTGCCTGGCCAAGTAAATCTTCCGGAATCGTAATGCCGCAGTTAGCGGCCGCGTCCATGTCAAAGAGCAGATCCGATTCCGAAGGATCGGTAAGAAATTTTACCGGGATCTCCGCGGGGTTCTGTCCTTCCAGAATATCGGCAACGATGTTTCCCGTGGCAAGGCCCGCTTTGTAGTAATTAAAACCGCTGGCGATCATACAGCCGCCGTTCATCGCTCCGGTTACGTCGCCGGAAAAGATCGGCTTTTTTGCCGCCTGAAACACCTGGATCAGCGCGGGCAGCGCGGAGAACACCGTATTGTCCGTGGTCAGATAAATCCCGTCCACCCGGTTTACAATAGACTGGGCGGCGGCCCGCAGATCCGCGGAAGTGCTGATCGCCTGGGTAATCAGGGTAATGCCGTATTTTTTACAGCCCTCTTCCACCAGCGGCAGGGCGGAAATGGAATTGTCCTCGGAACTGGTATAGATATAGCCCAGGGTCCTGATCCCCGCAATCTGCTGGAAAAGGCCGATATGGTCCACCGTGGGAATGGCGTCGGAAAGGCCTGCGACGTTTCCCTCGCCCCGGTCAAGGGAAGAGACCAGCCTGGCTCCCACCGGATCGGTAACCGAGGAAAAAATCACCGGCACATCCTTGATGGCATTTGCCAGGGCTATGGCCATGGGGGTGGCAATCCCCACCGCCGCGTCAACCCGGTCGCTCTTGAATTTGTTGGCAATCTGGGCCGCGGTGTTGACATCCCCGTTGGCGTTCTGCAGATCAAAGCTTACGGTAAAGCCCCGCAGCGCCAGGGCGTCCTGGATGCCGCTTTCGCAGGCATCCATGGCTTCATGCTGAACAATTTTGGCAATACCGATCCGGTAGGCCTTGGGACCGGTACTTTCCGGCTTTGAACAACCCAGCAGAACCGCTGCGCAGGCCAGCGCCGCGCCGAATTTTTTCATGACATTCCTCCTTATGGTATGTTTCTGCAAAAAGAAACACCGGCAGTATAATAATTTCCCCTTTACCGTGTCAATAGAGTTTTCTGTTTTTTCCCGGCCCGGCAGGCAGTCCTTTTCCCGGCGGTAATGACTCTCCCCGCTGCCGGCGGATTAAACGTTAATTTCCGCGGCCCGCCGTTCTTCTTCTTCCCTGTCCGCCGCGGCCTGGCGTTTTTTAAGGACCTGCTTAAAAAGCGTTTCCGTATCGATTTTGGTATCGACCCCGAAGAGAGGCCGGATCCCTTCGCCGTTTTCACTGCGGAAGAGAAAACCCATTCGTTCCCCATAGGCCCAGCTGGTTTCATTGTTTAAGAGATGATCCAGCGTCACCGTAACGGCCAGGGTAAAGAAAATCAGCGAAGCGTTGTTCCGTTTTTTGGGAGAC
The DNA here is from genome assembly GCA_031265015.1 of Spirochaetaceae bacterium. GTDB lineage: Bacteria > Spirochaetota > Spirochaetia > Treponematales > Breznakiellaceae > JAISBN01. Next base: position 14,603 of record JAISDG010000091.1, read on the forward strand.
AAAAGAGCGTCCAGCCGCCTGGAAAGAGGATTCGGCACCTGAAAAACATAGGAATCCCAGGGGTTGTCGATGCCGTCACAGGGAGAACGGTTTCCCGCTCCCCCCCGCTTGTTTCCCTGCTCTATCCCCGCTGCCACGGCGGTAAGGTATCTGCGCAGAGAACGCACTTCAGGATACAGCGCTTCTACGGAATTTTTCTGGAACGGCGGAGGCATGATCGACTCAAACCGGTAGTAGGGCAGAAAGTACAGCCGCTTTATCCAGCACAGTTCGTTCAGGAGCCGTTTGGCAAAACTACTGGTCCTTGATTCGGCGGTATTTTCCAGAAGCCGGCAGTACTCGCCGAGCCGGGGCAGATATTCCTTGTCAAAGCCGGTTTCGGTCAGCTTCTGCCAGTTGTTAATGATCCGGTTAATGGGTTCATCAATCCGTTCGGGACTGCCGTCCGGCCCCATGATAACCCCGAAAACAGCGTACCGCAGCCCGAAAAAAAGCTCTTCAATAATCCGGACCAGGACATAAACCTGCTGGAGGGGATCCGTGGGGGCTATCAATTCCACGCCCTTCTTAAAATGGAACACATCGAAAAAATAGGGATAGAGATCCGGGTACAGGCTGATCCGTTCCCAGCCGGCCTTTGGAAAAAGTACTTCCAGGGAGGAAAGACCCCGTTCCAGGGCCTTGCCCTCCGATTCCCGTATCTGCTTCTTTACCCGTTCCTCTTCGGTCATGGGCTCGTCCATGACGCTTTCGTCAAAAACTTCCTGGGTTTCGGAAGGCTCTTCCGCGGCTTCCGTCGCTTCCGCGGTTTCCGCCGTTTCTCCGGCAGGATCCGGAACCTGCTCACCGGCGGAGGCATTTCCCGCCTGGGGATTAATCCGGTCCCGCTCGTTTACCTGCAGAAAATGCTTAAGCCGGTTTTTCCGTTCCTGAAAAAAAACATCATAGGGAAGCCAGCAATGGGACACCAGTTTAAGCAGCAGGGGATACAGCTGGAACCGTATGTCCCGGCGGATAATGCCGTAGGACACCAGGGCGTTACGGATCAGGTCCTGGTATTTTCCCTTGGCTTCCGTTGGGTTTTCCAGATACAGAATCTTGTAGAGCAGCTTAAAGGATCCCTTGATGTGGGTTTCCGGGTCCAGCTGTTCCAGAATGTACAGGGGTTTATAGATGTTCCTGAGTATTTCGGCAAAATCCGCCGTCTTGGCGCTTCTGGGATGGGCCTGAATTCTGGAAAGGGTGTTGGAAATCTGATCGATGTTCCAGTAACGGATCGTATCAAGAATGGAAAACGCAAAGGGGGATGCTTTTTTGAAGCGCTCGTTGCGTTTCAGGTTATTTCTGGGCAGGAGGGACCGGACCGAGGCAACCAGCAGCTCAACGCGTTTGTAGTAATCGTTCATCCGCTTGTTGACAAAAACCGGACTTACATAATCCGGCGGCTCGTTCAGGATAGAAAGCATGGAAACCAAAACCTGGGCGGAACTTTTTATTTCAAATTCCATCTGGCCGCAGTATTTATCTATTTTTACCCGGTCCCAATAGCTTGATTTTACCGGTACCTGGGGATTGTCGGAAGGATCGTCCTTCCGGACCTTTTTTTTGCGGGTCTCCCGGCGGGCTGTTTCAGGACCGTCAAAGCCGGCGGTTTCCACCCGCCGCAGGGGCTTATTGCCGATGTTGACATCAACGGTTTCGTGCCGGACATGCTGGGGTTTATGCTTTACCGCTTCCTGTTCACGGGTCCGCTCATACCCCACCTCGCCGCCCAAAATTCTGGTCATGCGCTTGGCTTCGTTCTGGTCAATGTTTCCCAGCCTGTTCCTGACTTTGTCAAGCTCCCCGGGGGCGTATACCGCTTTTTGTTTTGCCATATCTAAACCTGGATATAGTATCCTCAATACACTATAACAGAAAACCGGCGGAAAAAGAAGAGCCGTATTCCGGGATCAGCCTGTACCCGGGGGAACCGTATGTCCCCGCGGAATGAACGGGTTTTTTCGCTAAGCCGTCCCCGGATTCTTCCGATAATAAAAATGAAGGGTTGGCATGGACGCTTTGCGTTCATGTCCGTTTGACATGAGCGGTAATTCCGTTCCTGTTAACTTTAAAGAGGAAATTATGAAACGGTACACGATAAAAAGCCGGCCCGGCCGGTCGGAATATGTGGACATCCTTAAGGAAACCGACGAGGGGTACGCAATCAGGCTTACCAAGGTAAGCGACGGCTATGAAAAAATACAGGAAGATTTTATCAACCGCCATCTTTTTGACCTGTGCGTAAAAACCGGATATCTTTCTGAACTGGCCGCCGCCGCCTTTTCCGTGGCCTGATGCCGTTACCGTACCGGTAAAAAAGGATCTGCGCCTTAAAAAAGGCTCATTTTTTGTTATATTCCTTTGCTTTTTCAAGACAGTCTTTGCACAATACAAACTGTTTTGACCGCAGCTTTTTGCCGCACCGGGGGCACCGGGAGTCTTGTATCCTGGCGGCATAGCGTTCTTTTCTCTGCCGGTTGAT
>JAISDG010000098.1 GCA_031265015.1 Spirochaetaceae bacterium
TTGGGGAAGGTAAAAATGGTGTACTTCTTTGGCAAAGACGCCTGCCGCCTCTGGCACGAAATACCAAAACTGGCCCTTTATCCCGCAAAAAGTGTTACCCATTTTGCCGCCCGCGGTAACGCCTTTCAACAAAACATCCATGCCGAACTGGAGATAGTCAAACCTTCAAACAGGGCAGGCGCCCGGTCCAATGGGTAAAACCGGGCGCCCGGCGCCGTTTTCGCGGGCCGTCCCGTACATGAAGGCCTGTGGTTGTATTTCGAATTCAAAACAACCACGGACAGAACGGACAGAACGGACTTTTTGTTTCAAGCCTCTTTTGTCCGTGTTGTCTGTGAGGTCGAACCGGAGCTTCGTTGTGGTTGAGGGGAGTTACCCGCAAGCCGCGGGGAGTTACCCGCAAGGCGCGGGGAGTTACCCGCGAGCCGCGGGGAGTTACCCGCAAGGCGCGGGGAGTTACCCGCGAGCCGCGGGGAGTTACCCGCGAGCCGCGGGGAGTTACCCCCAAGCCGCGGGGAGTTACCCCCAAGGCGCGGGGAGTTACCCGCAGGCCGCGGGGAGTTACCCGCGAGCCGCGGGGAGTTACCCGCAGGCCGCGGGGAGTTACCCGCGAGCCGCGGGTGATAGGTAATACGTGAGGCTGTTCCAAAACTTCAGTTTTTGGAACAGCTTCCTTTAAAAACCGTAAGAGCTTGTTCCAAAACCATGCGCTTTAGCGCATAGTCAATTAGTTTTGGAACAAGCTCACGTGTAAAAGGAAAAAAAGGACCCTGCGTCCTTTTATCATAAAAACCGCCGCGGACGCGGCGCACAAGGAGTTATAAAATGACCCATGGTACCGATTGGCTCCCTCGCAAGCGGAGCAAAATGCTTGCGATGTCCCAGGATTGGCTCGTCATCGTCACCCCTGACCAAGCCGAAGCCTGGAACATTCCCGTCACCGAGCGCGCCATGCTCAACTCGCAGACCACCATCTGCGACGGCCTCCTCAAACAGGCCCAGGGCAGCGCCCACACCCCCGTCATCACCGAACAGTGCAGAGCGGCCTTCGAAGCCCTCGAAGCCATGATGCGCGACTGGCGCTGGCGCTACTTCCTTATCCCGCCCTTGACCAGCGCCAATCTTGTCCAGCTGCTGCTGCCGATCCCCGATGACACCCGCACCCCAATCCCCGTGCCCGTGGACCAGCCCGGCATCGAGATCAACAAATGGGCGCCCCACACCCTGGGTTTCCGCCGCTTCACCGCCACCGACCTGGGCGGCGCCAAATCCGACTACGGCGTCCGCGTCTACTACGCCCTCACCGAAGGCGGCGTCCTGGCCCCCAACGAGGTCATCATGGCCCGCCGCTTCGCGCCCAACTTCTTCATCCTCACCTCGGTACCCCAAAGCCCCGAAGACCTCACCTCGTCGTTCTTCACCCGCCGCGAGTACGACCTCATCGAATTCCCCCCCGAAGCCTCCGGCAAAACCTGCTACATCGCCGCCCGCTTCGAGAACGGCAAAGGCCAGCCCGGCCCCTGGGGAACCATGATACATGCCATCGTTCCGTAATCCGCGAAGTTCGAAGAATTAACCACGGACCACGCGGACAACACGGACAAGAATGAAGAGGAAGAATTCACCACGAAGTCGAAAAAGTTCATCAGCGGGGTACGAAGTGCCTCGCTTTTCTTTCTTGGTTTTGTCTTTACGAGAAATTAAAGAAGTATAAAGAAGGAACTATGAAGCGCCCTCAGCAATTCCGAATTCAAAAATAACCACGGACCACTCGGACAACACGGACAAGAAGAAGAAGAGAAAAAATTAACCACGGAGTACGCGGAGTATCACGGAGGAAGAAAAAGAGGAAAAAGTAACCACAGACCACTCGGACCAACACGGATGTCTCAAACGTATTTTGTCCGTGTTGGTCTGTGTCCGTCCGTGGTTAAATATCTTCTCTTCTTCCCTTATTCAACTTCTTATACTTTTTTGACTTTTTTAACGGTGCGGTAAAAAAATGCCAGCTAATCTTTCAACGGTGCGGTAAAAAATACCCGCCGCCAGGTTACCGGAAAAGGTCCGTGATCGCGCTTTTTACGTCTTTAGCGGTAAAAAGGGAAAAGCCCAGCCCCGCGGCCGTCTTTTCCCGGACCCCCAGGCGGCGGACCGGCAGTACTTCCCCGGTTAAAGACAGTTCCCCGGTGATGGCTGCCTTTGACCGCAGGGGAATGTTTGTCCGGGCGGAATAGAGGGCCGCGGCCAGGGCGAGTTCCAGCCCTACTTCGTTAATCCGGATGCCCCCGGCAATGTTAACATAAATATCATGGTCGGAAAGCCGCAGGGACAGGTGTTTTTCCAGGGACGCCGCCACCCGGGAAACCCGGCCCGTTTCAATAGAGCCGGAAAAGAAACGGCTGATAGAACCCTTGGCGGGCACGGTAAGGGCCTGGATCTCTACCAGCAGGGAACGGGATCCTTCCAGCACCGCGGCAATGGCAATCCCCGGGGGGAAGTCCCCCTCCCGGCGGACTAAAAAAAGCAGGGACGGATCCGCCACCGGCTGCAGGCCCTGGTCCCCCATGATAAAAATTCCCAGTTCGTCTACGGAGCCAAAACGGTTCTTTACCGCCCGAAGAAAGCGGCACTCCCCGTAAGCCCCGGGGTTTCCCCCCTGTTCAAAGTACAGTACCGTATCCACCATGTGTTCCAGGGTTTTGGGTCCGGCGATAAGGCCGTCCTTGGTTACATGGGCGGCCAGAAACAGGGCCGCGTCGTGTTCCTTGACCCAGGAAATAAGTTCGTAGGAGCAAAACTTCATCTGGTTTACCGTACCCGGCGCCGGACCCGCTTCGTCGGTATGAAGGGTTTGGGCGGAGTCCGCCATGATCAGTACCGGCCTGACTTTGTCCAGGATGGGGAGTATGTCTTCAAGCCGGCCGGTACAGCAGATTTCGATACGGTCCAGCGGAGAAAGGCCCAGCCGGTCCGCCCGCATCCGTACCTGGCCGGCGGATTCTTCCCCGGAAATATAGAGGATCCGGCCCGGGGTCAGGGCCGCGGCCGCGGCCTGGAGCAGCAAGGTGGACTTGCCGATGCCCGGCTCGCCCCCCAGGAGGACCGCGGACCGTTTCATAATTCCGCCCCCCAAAACCCGGTCCAGCTCGTCTATGCCGCTTCCCGTCCGCTTCCCCTCACTGGGATCCACCGACGACAGCGGAAAAGGGCCGGCCGTGCCGCTGAAACGGCCCGCTTCGCCGGAACGGCCTTCCGCGGCGGCCCGGCGCGGCCCGGCGGCGGTTTCGGTAAGGGTGTTCCATTCCCCGCATTCGGGACAGCGTCCCAGCCACTTTGGTTCTTCATGGCCGCAGGAAGCGCATTTAAAGATAAGGGCTTTTGTCTTTTTCACCTGGTTTCATCTATATTGATCGACAGGCAAATGATTTCATTGTCAAAGATCTTAAAGGGGATGCAGAGCAGCCTGGTTCTTTCGTCGGGGATAACAATACTGTGGGCTTTACCGTGGACTACCTTGGGCAGCGAAATGGTAATCCTGAACATATCCTCCAGGTTCAGCTTAACATTTCCCGCGATAATGTTAACCAGTTCCCCTATCGCGTCGGTCATGTCGGAATGGGAGACGTTTTCCGCGGTCCCGGTTAAATAGCCGGTAATTTTTGAGGCGGTAGAGTACTTCATGGAAATGGCTACCAGGCCCCTGACTTCTCCCGTAAGGGCAATAAGAGCCGATACATCCCAGTTTAGAAAAGCTTCTTTATTGATAAAGTAGGCTCTGTCGGGGGTGATCTCGCACTGGAGCATATCTTTAAAAACAGTTGACGTGACCTGGATAAAGGGCTGGATATACTGCTCCATATTAATGAAATATACACTATTTGTACAAATAAACAAGTGGGGAAGTGGGGAACAAAACGGGCCCTCGGATACCGGGTATACGATACGCGTCTTGAAACCTAAGGATGTATTTTTTTTCTTGACAATCCTCTACCCGGAGAGTATTATATAAACAAACAGTTGAACAATCATTCAATTGTTTGTTTATATATCAGGAGGCGGCCATGAACCCCGGAGATTGTACTGTTACTGTTATTCATAGCGACGCGGTAGACCGGGTCAGGGGGCAGCTTCCCCGGGAAGCGCTGCTGCTGGATCTGGCGGAACTCTTTAAGGTTTTCGGGGATTCCACCCGGATACGGATCATCGGCGCCCTGCTTCACGGGGAGCTGTGCGTCTGCGATATTGCCGCCCTTTTGGGAATGACCAAATCCGCCATCTCCCACCAGCTGCGGATCCTCCGGCAGGCAAAACTGGTCAAGTACCGGCGGGAAGGCAAGGTGGTGTTTTATTCCCTGGATGACAGCCATGTAGAGGCAATTTTCCGGCAGGGGCTTGAGCATGTGGGCGAATAATCCGTCCCTTGGGCGGTTTGCGCCTTCAGGGCAGGCGGGCGTTTCCGTCAAAAAGAAAAGGGGCAGCGGCATGAAAGAAAAACAATTCGAATGGATCTCCCGGGGCCTGGGGCTCCTGTGTTTTTTCGCGGGTATTGCCGCGGGAATTCCCGCCATAGCGGAGGCCGCCGGTATTGCTTTCTGGTGGCGTCCCGTTCTGTTTATTGCCGCATGGCTCCTTATCGGAAGCGGCGTCATACTCCGGGCTTTGGGGAACATTGCCAGAGGCAGGATTTTTGATGAAAATTTTCTTATGACCGCCGCCACGGTAGGGGCTTTTTGCATAGGTGAATTTCCCGAGGGAGCGGCGGTGATGCTGTTTTACCAGATCGGCGAAGCCTTCCAGGCCATGGCCGTCCGCCGGTCCCGGTCTTCCATTACCGCCCTGCTGGATCTGCGTCCTGATGAAGCCGTAGTCCGGCGGGAGGGGCAGCTTCTCCGGGTCAGCCCCGGGGATGTGCGGCCCGGCGAGTACATTGTTGTTAAGCCCGGCGAAAAAATCGCCCTGGACGGCGTGGTGGAAGAGGGCAGCTCTTTCCTGGACACGTCAGCCATGACGGGGGAACCGGCGCCCCGCCGGGCCGATCCGGGAAGCGAAGTCCTGGCGGGGATGATCAACCAGTCGGGACTGCTGACCATCCGGGTTTCCAGGGAAGCGGAAGAATCGGCGGTAGCCAGGATCCTTACCATGGTTAAGGAAGCGGAGGATCGCAAAGCGCCGGTGGAGAATTTTATCACCCGGTTTGCCCGGTACTATACCCCGGTCGTTGTATCGGCCGCCCTGGTTCTGGCGGTCCTGCCTCCGCTGGTAATTACTTTTTTTGGAGCGGGAGGCGCCGTGGAAAACTTCCCCGCGGTCTTTGCCGGATGGCTCAGAAGGGCCCTGGTATTTCTGGTGGTATCCTGTCCCTGCGCCCTGGTGGTCTCCATTCCCCTTAGTTTTTTCGGGGGAATCGGCGCGGCCTCAAAACGGGGCATCCTGGTGAAGGGGGGCAATTATCTGGATGCCCTGACAAAAACCGGTGCGGCGGTGTTCGATAAAACCGGCACCCTTACCCGGGGAACCTTTTCCGTATCGCGGATTATTCCCGCGCCGCTCCATACCGGGGATGCGGTTCTGCGCTACGCCGCCCTGGCGGAAACCAACTCCAACCATCCCATTGCCCTGTCTATCCGCCGGGCGGCCGGAGACCGGGGCCTTGTTGACGGCTCCGCCGGGGATGACATTGTTTCCTACAGCGAAACAGCCGGCAAGGGAGTCGGATGCCTTTACCGGACCGAAACCCTCCGGGCCGGCAGCCGGGCCCTGCTGGAAGAAGAGGGAATATCCTGCGGGGATTCCGCGGAATATTCCGATACCGCCGGCACCGTGGTGTACGTGGCGGTTAACGGTGAGTACGCGGGGCGGCTGGTGATTGCCGACGACATTAAACCGGACAGCAGGGCCGCCATTGCAGCCCTGCGCGGGGCGGGAATCAAGACCGTGATGCTGTCCGGCGATTCTCCCGCCGCCGCGGCGGCGGTTGCCGGGGAACTTGGCCTGGACGAGGTCTACGCCGGTCTTTTGCCCTGGGAAAAGGTTGACAAACTGGAAGAACTGAAAAAGAGCGTCGCCCCCCGGAAGCTTGTTTTTACCGGCGACGGGATCAACGACGCCCCGGTCCTGGCGGCAAGCGATATAGGCATAGCCATGGGCGGCCTGGGTTCCGACGCCGCCATAGAATCCGCGGATATAGTCCTTATGACCGATGAGCCCTCCAAACTGCTGGAAGCCATGGCCATAGCCCGGAAAACCCTGGCCATCGTCAAGGAAAACATCGTCTTTGC
>JAISDG010000107.1 GCA_031265015.1 Spirochaetaceae bacterium
GTCCTGTCCTTCCCCTCCGGCAATCAGGGTATAACAGAAACGGACGGCGCTGCCGCTTTCCGCCCACCGCACGTCAAGGCCGTCCTTTTCGCAGAGGTCCAGAAAGAAAGGTCCCAGGCTGCCTCCCAGCTGGGTCAGGTGGATAACCCGCTTCCCCAGCTGGGCCAGTACCCGGCTTACGTTGATCCCCTTCCCTGAAGCGTCCAGCCGGTACTGGGCAGTGCGGTTAACCTTGTCGGGGAGGATCTTTGAAAAACAGAGGGTTTTTTGCAGAGTGGGATTCATGCAGACCGAAAGAAAAGCCGGGCTTTTTTCCATGGCTCCACTGTACAAGAAAAACAATGGTGATACAATATGTAAAATGGAACCCATGGAACACCAGGAAACTTTGTACCGCCGTCCCAGCTGGGACGAGTACTTTATGGAAGTCTGCGAGGCAATTTCCAAGCGGGCCACCTGCAGCCGGGGAAGGTCGGGCTGTGTCATCGCCAAGGATCACCAGATCCTGGTAACCGGCTATGTGGGGGCCCCCGCGGGGCTTCCCCACTGCGATGAGGCGGGGCACCAGCTTAAGCAGATGATCCACGAAGACGGCTCCGTGACCACCCACTGCGTAAGAACGGTACACGCCGAGCAGAACGCGGTCTGCCAGGCCGCCAAACGGGGTATCGCCATCGAAGGAGCCACCTTGTACTGCCGCATGACTCCCTGCAGGACCTGCGCCATGCTGATCATCAATTGCGGCATTATCCGGGTAGTCTGCCAGCGGCGCTACCATGACGCCGCCGATTCGGAAGCGATCTTTGCCAGGGCAAAGATCAGCCTTGAATATGTTACCGGTGAAGTACAGGAATATGAAAAACAATAGTCCGAAGGGCTACAGGGTCATCCGGTACTTCAGATAAATTTCTTCCAGGGTTTTGTGGGGGCCCGGAGCGTTCAGGTGCTTGCGGAACAGCGCCGTTTCTTTCCGGTCCATGTAAAAGTCATAGATAAGCCTGGGGTCCGAATCGTTCATCACGCCGTACGCGGGGGTGTTGCCCAGATAGGACCGGATCTCAACGGCATTGGCGGCGCTGATGCCAAAGCGCTTAAGCCTGGTCCTGACCGAAATCAGCTCTTCAAACGAAAGGCCGAATAAAAATTCATCCAGCGCCCACTTTGTTTCCTCGGTGGTGGTCTGGTTTACCAGAAAATCGTGCCAGTCTTCTTCCAGGTCTATGGAAAGACGGAACAGTTCGCTGGTTCCGTCCATGGTTCCGAAACTGGGGGGCGATTCGTTTCTGGCTTTCCACAGGGCCTCCAGGGAGCTCAGGTGCCGGATCATCGCGGGTTCCGCTCCCGAATCCCAGAGGGAAATCAGTTCGTCCGCCAGGCGGATTTTGATCTCCTCGGGAAAGGACGGTTCGTCCAGGCATGAAAAATAAACGTCCTCCCCCATGATGGTAAACATGATGGAGTAGATCACGGAACGGATCGACGTGTAGAGCGGCGAATCGGGCTTAAGGATCTTACACAGCAGGGCAAAGGCGTGAAACTTGGTTACCAGAAAACTGCGCACAGCCTGGATCCGGGCGGGAATGCGAAGCAGGTGGGAGGAAGGGGCAAGCCCTACCAGGGCCCTGATCAGCTGCTGGCCGGTCCGGACATAACCCCGCAGGATTTGGCTTTCCCTGATGGAAGGATACAGGACGATTGTTTTTCCGAACGCCCGGAGACAATCAAAACGCTCTTTGACAATCTTCGATTCCGCGGGATTTTCCGCGTCAAGCAGGGCTTCCGCCTCCTGAACCAGGGACGCTTCATAATCCGTTAAGAAAAGCGCTGTCTGGCCGGCCGGACACGAAACACGAATTTCCCTGTCTGATACCGTACCGTATGGCATGATATATCTAAGATACTGCGGATTCCCGGGGAATTCAAGCAGCCGGGGCCCCTCACGGGGTATAGGCCTTTTTGTCAAATTGCTTTATCCAGTCGCGGTTTTGGGTAACCGTGGTCCGGTATACTTTAATTCCGTAGTTCTCCTTGATGAATCCTTTGTAATGGTTAAAGAGGGGGTCGGGCATTTTATCGGTAATGGTAATGTGGTCAATGTCTTTCGGGCTAACGGCAACGGTTTTTTCCGGCTCCGGCCCCGCGTAGACCGCCCGGTATTCCTCTTCAACGGCGTACTGTTTCCGTTTGAAAAAGGGCAGAGCGTCAATGGCGATGGTTTTAATGCCCCGCAGCTCATTAAGGTTAAGGTACTGCATTTCTCCGGTGATAAGGTCTTTCCGCCGGGACAGTTTTGTATAAAGGCTCCCGTTAAACGTGATACGGCAGCAGCTTCTGTCCCGGTCAAAGAAGCGCCAGTGATGGATGGTTTCGTCCCCGCCGTTAAAACAAATGGCCAGGACATGGCCGGCCTTTTTTAAGTGCTGGAACTTTTCCATGATAAGGGCGTCGTTTTTATCTTCCCAGGCTTCGGTGTTCCCCAGGACCAGGCGTTTGTTTTCCAGGATCT
>JAISDG010000192.1 GCA_031265015.1 Spirochaetaceae bacterium
CTCATAAACCGGGTTTCTCGTACCGGACAATTGGCAAAGTAAAAACAGCGTGGTATACTGGCGTTGCTTCATAAGGAGGGATTGCCATGAAAACCGTATGCGGCATTGATCTGGGGACCCAAAGCTGTAAAGTGGTTCTCTACGATTACGAACAAAAAACCATCGCCGCCTCTTCCCAGGCGGCCATAGAGCTGATAGCGGAAAACGACGGGACCCGGGAACAAAAGGCCGAATGGTACCGGAACGCCCTGGCGGCCTGCTTTGCGGCGCTGCCGGAGGACGCGAAAAAAACCATCGCCGCTATCGGCGTTTCCGGCCAGCAGCACGGTTTCGTGCCGCTGGACGAAAACGGCAGGCCCCTCTACAACGTCAAATTGTGGTGCGATACCGCCACCGCCGCGGAATGTGACGACCTTACCAGGGCCGCCGGCGGGGAAGACGCGATCATTGCCGCCGCGGGACTTCCCATGCGGCCCGGTTATACCGCGCCGAAGGTACTGTGGCTTAAAAAACACCGGCCCGAAGCCTTCAAACGGCTGGCCCATATCCTCCTTCCCCACGATTATGTAAACTATCTTTTAACCGGCGCTTACACCGCCGAATACGGCGACGCTTCCGGGACGGCCCTCTTTGACGTCCGGCGGCGGGAATGGTCTTCCCGGATAGCCGCTCTTATCGATCCCAAGGTGATTGGCTGTCTCCCCGGCCTTGTTAAGCCCGAAGCCGCCGCGGGGGTCGTATCCGCCGCGGCCGCGGCGGAATTCGGCATACCCCCGGGAATTCCCGTTGCCTCCGGCGGCGGGGACAATATGATGGGGGCGGTGGGTACCGGTACGGTTAAGGACGGCTTTTTAACCATGAGCCTGGGAACCTCCGGCACCCTGTACGGCTATTCGGACGCGCCGGTGATCGATCCCTCCGGGGATTTGGCGGCCTTCTGCTCATCCACCGGGGGATGGCTCCCCCTGCTCTGTACGATGAACTGTACCGTAGCCAGCGAAGAATTCCGCAGCCTCTTCGGTCTGGATGTTAAAGCCTTCGACGCCGAGGCTTCCAAAGCCCCGGTGGGATCCGAAGGAATCGTTATACTGCCCTTCTTTAACGGTGAGCGGACCCCGAATCTTCCCAACGGCAGGGCAAGCGTCAACGGTATTTCCGCGGCAAATTTTAAACGGGAAAATATTGCCCGGGCCGCTCTGGAATCGGCGATCTTCGGGATGCGGATCGGCATGGAAAGCTTTAACAGGCTGGGCTTTAAGGCCAGGGAAATCAGGCTGATCGGCGGCGGCGCCAAAAGCCCCCTGTGGCAGAGTATTGCCGCCAATGTATTAAAGCTTCCCGTGCGGGCGCCCTCCGGGGGCGAAGCGGCGGCCATGGGCGGGGCAATCCAGGCCCTGTGGCGCCTGGCTCACGCGGGCGTTTCGGGGTTAAGCACGTCCATCGGCGAACTCTGCGGCGAGCATGTGGTATTGGAAGGGGCCCTGGTGGAGCCGGACGGCAAAGCCTCCGCGGCCTATGACGAAGCGTATGCGGTTTATTCCGGGTATTTGGGGGCGTTAAGCCCGCTCTATAAGTAATTTTTACGGAGGAAAAGTATGGCGGATTTTTATGCAGGAAAGAAAGAGTACTTCCCCGGGATCGGGAAGATCAAGTACGAGGGGCCCAAGAGCGGCAATGCCCTGGCCTTTAAGTATTACGATCCCGAAAAAGTGGTGGGCAAAAAGAAGATGAAAGATCATCTTCGTTTTGCCATCGCCTACTGGCACAGTTTCTGCGCCGACGGAACGGATCCCTTCGGCTCGGTTACCCATCCCCACCCCTGGGTTACCGACGCGGAAACTCCCATGGAGGCGGCGGAACACAGAATGGACGCGGCCTTTGAATTTTTTACCAAACTGGGCGCGGGTTTTTATTGCTTTCATGACCGGGACATGGCTCCCGAAGGGGACAGTCCCGCGGAAAGCGAAAAGACCCTGTTTACCATGGTAGCCAGGGCCAAGAAACTGCAAAAGGCCACGGGGGTTAAGCTCCTCTGGGGTACGGCAAATCTCTTTAGCAATCCCCGGTACATGAACGGCGCCGCCACCAATCCCGAATTCGGGGTGCTGGCCATTGCCGCCAACCAGGTTAAATCCGCCATCGACGCCACCATAGAACTGGGCGGCCAGGGCTACACCTTCTGGGGCGGCCGCGAAGGTTACATGAGCCTCCTCAACACCGACCTGAAGCGCGAAAAGGATCATATCGGCCGTTTTCTGGGCCTTGCCAGGGACTATGCCCGCAAACAGGGGTTCAAGGGCGCGTTCTACATTGAACCAAAACCCATGGAACCCACCAAGCACCAGTACGACTACGATGTAGAAACCGTGGGGCTGTTCCTTAAGACCTACGGCCTGGAAAAAGATTTTAGGGTGAACATCGAAGCGAACCACGCGGAATTGGCGGGCCATGATTTCTTCCACGAACTGGAAACCGCCGCCGCCCTGGGGATCTTCGGTTCCGTGGATGCCAACCGGGGTGATTTTATCACCGGCTGGGATACGGATCAGTTCCCCTTCAGTTATTACGAAACAGCGCTGGCCCTGTACGCAATCCTGAAAGTAGGGGGCTTTACCACCGGGGGCCTTAACTTTGACGCCAAGATCCGCCGCAATTCGGTGGATCCGGCGGACCTTTTCCTGGCCCACATCGGCGGCATGGACGCCTTTGCGGCGGGCCTGGAAATCGCCAGCCGGATTATCAAGGACGGCGTCATTCCCGGTTTTGTTAAAAAGCGGTATGCCTCCTTTAGTTCCGGCGACGGCGCCAAATACGAAAAGGGCCTGTTGTCCTTTGCCGATTTAGCCAAAATAGGCGGCGTAAAGTACGGCAAAGCAGGCATTACTTCGGGTAAACAGGAATACCTGGAGAATGTCTTTAATCAATACCTGCTGGGCCTGTAAAGATCAGGACTAAGGGCTTCCCTCGGTTTACTATCTTAGGGGGAAGCCTTTAGTCCGGCCATGCCGTAACCATGAAAAAGCTATTGTCCCTGGGGCTGCTTCTGTCCGGTATTCTTTCCTTAACGGCTTTTTTGGGTTCCCTGTATAAAGCCTGGCGGCTCTATATCCTGACCCCGGTTTCCGCCCCTACCTTAATTTATCATTTTTCCATGTACCTTCCCGATAACCGGAATTCCTTTTTTGAGGGGATTATCCAGGGGGCCGAACGGGCCGCGGAGGAACTGAATTCCGCGGTTTCCATCCATTCCATTGATCCCGCAAAGAACGAACTGGAAACCGCGGCCTTTACCGGCGTGGACGGGGTGATTGTCTGCCCGTATCTGGACGACGCCCTGGCCCGCAGGCAGCTGGAAAAGCTTAGCCAATACCAGATGCCGGCGGTTTTGATTAACCACAATCTGCCCAACGATAGACCCTGGCCCTTTATCGGCGTTAACAATTTTGACATGGGCCGGCGCATCGGCATGTTGTCCATGCTGCCCGGCGGCGAACCGGTCAGGCTGGCGGTGGTGTACAGCGACAAGGCGCCGGGAATCTACGCGGAGCGGGAACTGGTAGAAATGGGTATTTCCGCCGCCCTGGAAAACCGGCTTGAAGGCGCCATCCTGCGCTACAGAACCAACCTGAACCCCCTGGACGCCGAAACCCTGCTGGTCCGGCTTTTCCGCGGAGGGAACGGTTCCGACGCCGGCTCTGCCGAAACTGCCGGATTTCCCGGCGAAGGAAGCATGGCGATTAACACCATCGTCTTTACCGATCCCGCGGATACCATCGCCGCCGCCCAGACCCTGGTGGACCTGAACCTGGTGGGGCGCATGCAGGTTATCGGTTTCGGCGCCGATGCGGGAGTTACCGAAAGTATCCGGAAGGGGATTATCTCCGCTTCGGTGGTGATCAATTCGGACCGTATCGGCTATGAAGCGGTCCGTTCCCTGGCCGCCATCCGTACCACCGGGTATACCTCCACCTCGATTGATACGGGGATCGATATTATTACCGGCGGCAATCTGTGAGGGCGGATGGATGAAGCGGTATCACCGGTCCTTCAGCGTTCAGATTTTTTTAAGTATCCTGGGGGCGTTTTTTTTGCTGGTCTTTTCCACCGCGTATATTTTGTTTTGTAACCAGAAAATCCAGGATTTTTCGGCCCGGAGTTTTGAACAGGAGCGGTTCCTCAATTCAATCCAGCAGGATTTGGCGGCCTACGAAGGGCCGCTCATGGAATTCCTTTCTACCCGGTCTTCCAATGCCTTGGCCCAGTTTCTTATCGATACCCAGACCCTCCGGCAAAAGCTGCCCGTCTACCGGCAGATCCATGACAATCCCGTGGACCTTAAAGAGCGGGAACTCTATGCCCTTATCTTTCATTATATTAACCTGGCGGAGGAGGCAATAGAAGAAAAGCGGGGCCGGAATATTTCCGCCTACACCGCCATATACGAAGAAATGGCAGGCCTGAAAGAATACATCACCCGGGAAATAGACGCGGTTAGTACCGAGCGTTTTCGTTTTCAGCTGGAAGCCTATGAACATTTTCTTGCGGAATCGGGAACTATCCAGTTGTGGAATTTTATCTTTGTTATTTCCACATCGGTTTTTTCAATACTCATTTTGCTGTATTCGATTAACCGCTTTACCAATCCCTTAAGGCGGCTTTCCGCCATGACCAGGGAACTGTCCTCGGGGAACTTTGGCATTCCCGATCTGGAAACAGGCCGGGATTCCGTCGAAGAACTGGATCAGGTGATCGACGCCTTTAACCACATGAAGGGGGAAATCTCCAAATATATAGAAGAAATCCGCTGGCAGGAGAATATCAAGCAGGAATACATGCAGGAAAAGATGCGGAACATGAAGATGGAGGGCCTGGTACGGCACATGGAAATTTACGCGCTCCAGGCCCAGATGAATCCCCACTTTCTTTTTAATACGATTAATACCGGCATGCAGCTTGCCATTGTGGAAGGAGCGGACAGAACCGGAGAGTACATGGATTATATGGCCCGGCTCTTCAGGCACATTATACGGAACAAGGAGATCATTGTTCCCCTGCGCCACGAAATCCAGGGGCTTGATTATTACTTTTATATCCTGCGGGTGCGGTTTCCCCGCAATCTGGAACTGAACGTGGACTGCGCCGAAACCTTTCTGGATGCCTGCAAGGTGCCGGTTTCCATCCTGCAGCCCCTGGTGGAAAATTCGATCATCCATGCCTTTAAAGACGCGGACGAAGATTTTCCCCGCCGCATACAGGTCCGGGCGGAAAATCGGGAAGGGCGGCTGGTGCTTTCGGTCAGCGACAATGGCCGGGGCATGGAAAAAGAAACCGCGAAAAAACTCCTCCATCCCCAGTCCCTTTCCGAGTCTTCCGTATCCCGGATTATGGGGCTTGAAAGCGTTATCCAGCGGCTGTACTTTTTTTATCCCGGCGATGAAGAAGTGGCGGATATTGAAACCGGTCCGGAAGGAACCACCATAATTATCCGTATCGATACAGAGAGGGAGCCGTGTTTAGCGTTTTAATTGTTGACGATGAAGAGCCAGTCCTGGACAGCTACGAGTTTATGCTTAGGTCCTATGAAGAAATGGACAGCGGCAGTCCCTTTACCCTGGCCGGCAAGGCCCGGACCGGCTATGAGGCCCTCAAGCTGATCTACGAAGCGGAACCGGATCTGGTATTTATGGATATTAACATTCCCGGTATAGACGGCCTTTCGGTTCTGGAAGATGTGTATAGAAAGTACCCCCGGATGGTCTGCATTCTGTCCACCGCCTATGAACGGTTTGATCTGGCCCAGCGGGCCATACCCCTGGGAGTTTTTGCCTATCTGGTCAAACCCGTTTCAAAAAAGACTTTTTTTGAAACCCTGGAACAGGCCCTGGCTCAGCTTCGTTCCAGGCCCCGGGAAAGATTCGAGTACTACAACGATTCCCTGCAAAGGCTTATGCGCAAGGATATCTGGGTGGAAATGAGCGAAGAAACCTGGTCACGGTACCGGGAACAGCTGGGCCTGCCTTCGGATTACGGCATAATTCTTCATGTGGAACTGGAAAAGGATCTGGAAATCTGGCAGCTCCGCATTGCGGAACAGCTTTCGTACAAACATCACTGCATTCACGATTCCATGCTCAACCGGTGCATGTTCCTGGTTTCCGAAGATCTGAACCCCGCCGTCTTCCGGCAAAGGACGGAAAAAATGCTCAAGGAAACGCTGGTTTCCCTGGACTGGTACTGCGGAATCGGCGGGCTTTACCGGGGGCCGGAACTGTACCATTCCTGTAACGAAGCCCTGACGGAACTGGCGGCAAAACGCAAAGATACCGGGGGCCATATCCGAAGGCGCATAGCGCTGCTCCGGCAAAAGATAGGGCTTGTCCCGGCGGAGGAAGCCAAAGCCCTTTTTGCCGCGGTATGGGAGCCCCTTTTCAGCGAAGATTTCCAGGCCGCCAAGCTTAAAATGGTTTCGCTTTTTACCCTGCTGCTGGACGATATTTTCGGCGTGTGGTCAAAAGACAGCGCCGAAACTTTCGACGCTCCACTGCCCATGGATCCCGCGGAGATCATGGGCCTGACCGGCCTGGGCGCCTGGAAGCACTGGGCGGAGCTGAACTTTGACCGGCTGGTACTGCAGGCAAATCTGGACCGGTCCGGGAACTATCCCCTGCCCCTGGTCCGAGCCCTGGCCTTTATCCGGGAAAATTATGCCCGGGGCATACAACTCAGCGATGCCGCGGAAGCGGCCCGGGTTTCCCCGGCCCACTTAAGCCGTCTCTTTGCCGAACACCTTAAAACGAATTTTGTCGATTATGTAACGGCCCTCCGGATAAATGAAGCGGAGCGCCTTTTTAAAGAATCGCTGATAACGGTCAAAGAAGCGGCCTATGCGGTGGGTTACCAGGACCCCAATTACTTTAGCAAAACCTTCAAAAAGATAAAGGGGGTGCTGCCTACCGAGCTAAAACAGTAAAACCCCGGCGTTTTTTGGCGATGCCCCGGCTCCCGGACTTGACATGGCGGTTTTGCTAAAGACAGATTCAGGATGGCAGGGTACACTACATCAAGAGGTCTTTATGCGAATGTTCCGTATCTGTACCGCCCTTGTTCTGTGCCTGCTGTGTACCGGCTGCGGCCGGCCGCCGGGCCAGGGGGCGGGCCCCCCCGGATCCCTGCCTGCGCAGGCCCAGGACACCGGGAAATCCTCCGACAGGCTTACCATCGGGTTTTCCATTGCCACGGCGACCTTTATCATTGAACGGTGGAACAAAGACCTGAAGGTGTTTACCGGCGCGGCCCAGGAACTGGGAGCCGATGTGATCGTGCAGCTTTCCGCCGGGGGAATTCGGGAACAGATCTCCCAGATCAACTATATGGTTAACCAGAATATCGACATTCTGGTAGTTATAGCCCATGATACGGAGCTGATTGCCGGGGCAATCCGGCAGGTTAAGGAAGCGGGAATTCCCGTGATCGCCTATGACCGGCTTATCCAGGGAGTCCCCCTGGACGCTTATGTTTCCTTTGATTCCCGGGAAGTCGGCCGTCACTTTGGCCGGGCTTTGCGGACTGCGGTTCCCCGGGGCAGATACCTGGTGGTAAACGGATCTATTCACGATGTTAACAGTTCCGATATCAGCGCGGGGTTTCATGAAATTATCGACCCTTTGATTAAGTCCGGGGCTGTTGTGCTGGACCGGGAAATCTGGCTGGAAGAATGGAGTTCCGACGAAGCCCTGGAAAAAATCGGGGCCATCTTTAATGAAACGGTTAATTTTGATGCCATCGCCTGCGGCAACGACGCCATCGCCGGAGCGGCAATTCAGCTCCTTTCCGAACGGCGTCTGGCGGGTAAAATAGCCGTCGTGGGCCAGGACGCGGAATTAAGCGCCTGCCAGCGGCTGGTAGAAGGTACCCAGCTGATGACGGTGTATAAACCCATCGGGAAAGCGGGGGTCCGGGCGGCCCGGCTGGCTGTAACGCTGGCCCTCAAATTGAAGGGAAAACCCGGGATCGAAGTTCCGCCGCCGGATGCCATGGTTGATAACCACAGCGGGGTCCCGGCGCCCGCATACCTGGAAAAATCCATTGCCATATACGGAAACAACATTGACGAGGTAATCCGGGACGGTTTTCATTCCCGGGAAGATGTTTTCCGCAATGCGGGAACAGCGCCCCAGGGAATATTTTGACCTCAAAATATTCCTTATTTTTCCCTTTCCGTGCAGAGGATCACAAAAAACCCCGCTTTTTGTCAAAAAATTACGCTTCCCGGGATCGTAAAATTCGGTTATGATGCTGTCATATCTATATTTCTTTTTGGAGGAAAATGTATGAAGAAATTAGCGCTTGTATTACTGATCCTTGCCGTCGCGGCAAGTTTCAGCTTTGCCCAGCGGGGTAAAACCTTTATCGGCATCGCCATGCCCGAAACCCACGTTCAGCGCTGGGTAAAAGACGGCAATGCCCTGAAGGCCTTTGCGGAAAAAAGAGGCTACCGGGCGGAAGTTCAGTGGGGCAATGCCGAGCAGGCCCAGCAGAACCAGCAGATCCAGAGCTTCCTGAACCAGGGAGCCAAGGCCCTGATCGTCGGTCAGATCAACACCGGCGTCACCTCCGTTATCCGTGATGCTGCCCGGGACAACGTTATTGTTATTGCC
The DNA here is from genome assembly GCA_031265015.1 of Spirochaetaceae bacterium. GTDB lineage: Bacteria > Spirochaetota > Spirochaetia > Treponematales > Breznakiellaceae > JAISBN01. The sequence continues at coordinate 8,658 of JAISDG010000192.1, forward strand.
TATGACCGGCTTATCATGAATTCCTCGGACTTCAACCACTTTATCACCTTTAACAACTACAAGGTGGGCACCCTTCAGGGCCAAAGCATTGAAACCGCTCTGAACCTCAGGGCAGCCACCGCCAGCGCCCCCAAGTACATCACCCTGTTTGCCGGTTCCCCCACCGATGACAACGCCAACTTCTTCTTTGACGGCGCCATGGATGTGCTGAACCCCTACATCGACAAGGGCGTTCTGAAAGTAGTAGGGCCCTATCCCCGGACCTCGGCGGACAAGGCCAATTTCCAGCGGATTGCCACCGAAAACTGGTCCGGCCCCATTGCCAAACAGCGGATGGAAGGCCTTCTCTCCGGCGATGCCCGGAGCGTAACCCTTGACGCGGTACTGTCCCCCAACGACACCCTGGCCCGGGCGATCATCGAAGCCCTCAAAGCCGACGCCAAATACCGGGCCAAGCTTCCCACGGTATGCGGCCAGGACGCTGAATTCGCTTCCATGCTCTCCATCAAAAACGGCGAGCAGTACAGCACCATCTTCAAAGACACCAACAAACTGGCGGAAGCCGCGATCCTTTTGGCCGATCAGCTTCTCAAGGGCCAGAACCCCTCCATTCCCGGCGCGGTCGTGGCCTCCGGCGAACTTGCCAAAATTGGCAATACGGGTACCAAATTTGTGGTTACCTATCTGCTCGACCCCATTTTGGTTACCAAGAGCAACCTTCAAGTCCCTGTAAGGGCGGGATTCTATCCTGCCAATGAAGCCTCGCAGATTACGTCGAGGTAAAACACTGCATTCAGGCTGGGAGGAAGCATCCTCCCAGCTTCTTTACTTAAAAGGGCATACCATGAGTGAATACATACTGGAGATCGAAAATCTAACCAAGGATTTTCCCGGCGTCAGAGCTCTGGATACTGTTTCTCTGAAGGTAAAAAAAGGGGAAATTTATTCCATCTGCGGGGAAAACGGCGCGGGCAAGTCTACCCTGATGAGCGTTATCTCCGGCGTGTACCCCAAGGGCGATTACCGGGGAAAAGTTTTTTACAAGGGTAAGGAAACAAATTACCACAACGTTAAGGACAGCGAAAAAGAAGGGCTTGCCATTATCCACCAGGAACTGGCCTTAAGTCCCTATCTTTCAATTTATGAAAATATATTTCTGGGACACATGCAGACCAAATTCGGCATGATCAACTGGGATTATTATATACGGGAATCCAAAAAATATCTGGATCAGGTGGGGCTTCATGAACCCCCGGAGACCATGGTAAGCAAGCTGGGAGTGGGTAAACAGCAGCTGGTGGAAATTGCCCGGGCCCTTTCCAAGAAGGTAGACCTTCTTATCCTGGACGAGCCGACTTCTTCGTTAAATGACGATGAAAGCGAAAAACTGCTTGAGCTGATCCGGGAATTTAAAAAGCAGGGAATCACCAGTGTGATGATCTCCCATAAATTGAACGAAGTCCTTAAAGTAGCGGACACGGTGACGGTTTTAAGGGACGGCAAATCCGTTGCCAGTTATGGCGTCAAGGAAGAAAACCTTACTGAAAAACGGATTATCCGGGATATGGTGGGCCGGGATCTGACCCACCGTTTCCCCGACCGGGAGAGCCGGCCCGGGGATACGATCATGGAAGTTAAAAACTGGTCCGTATATCACCCCGATTACCACAGCATTAAGGTGGTGGATAATGCGTCCTTTTACCTTAAAAAGGGCGAAATTCTTGCCTTCTGCGGTCCCATGGGAGCGGGCCGTACCGAGCTGATGATGAGCCTCTTCGGTAAATCCTACGGCTACCGCAACGAAGGGGAATTATATATCAAGGGTAAAAAGGTAGACCTTAATTCAACCCGGGAGGCAATGAAAGCCGGACTTGGGTATATTTCGGAAGACCGCAAGGGGCTGGGCCTGATTCTGATTCAGGATGTTAAAACCAATATTTCCAATTCCAACCTGAAGAAGATGTCCCGGTTCGGGGTAATAAACAGTTCCCTGGAAATTATGGAAGCGGAAAAATACCGCAAGGAATTGAATATCCGGACCCCGTCGGTCAACCAGCTTGCCAGAAACCTTTCCGGCGGTAACCAGCAAAAGGTCGTTGTAAGCCGTACCCTGGCGGTGGATCCGGAGATCTTTATCGTTGACGAGCCTACCCGGGGCATTGATGTGGGAGCCAAAACGGAAATTTACAATATTCTGGGTAACCTGGTGGCGAACGGCAAGAGCGTGATCATGGTCAGTTCGGAATTGCCCGAAGCCCTGGGTATGGCAAACCGGATCTATGTAATGAACGAAGGAAAAATCAAGGGTATGCTGACCCATGAAGAGGCAACCCAGGAAAAGATCATGCATCTGGCATTGGTCGGTTAAAAAGAAGGAGCGTATATGAGCGGCAAGGTTATTCATACGGTAAATTCCCGGACGCTGATCAAAAACAATGTGAGGAACTATTCCATGTTCATCATCCTGGCGTTGATCCTGCTGGTTTTTGGCCCGTTAACAGGGTGGAACAACTTTAGCGCCCGGAATTTTACCTACATCTGTTTTCAGTACAGTTATGTGCTTATCCTGGCGGTGGGGATGGTCCAGTGTATCATTATCCTGGGGATTGATCTTTCCGTCGGTTCGGTCTGCGCCTTTATCGGCGCCTTAAGCGGCTTTATCTACAATACCGGCGTGGGAATGCCGATAACCCTGCTGGCTTCCCTGGCCATGGGTTTTGCGGTGGGCGCTTTCCAGGGCTGGTTTGTCGCCTACCCCAAGATACCCGCCTTTATTGTAACCCTGGCGGGGATGATGCTTTTCCGGGGCCTTACCTATATTGTTACCGGCGTCAATCCCGTTATTTTTAAGGACGATGGATATTCCTATCTTTCCACAGGGACCGTGGATGAACTGCTCCACCTGGAGCCCGTGATCCTTAACCACTATCCGGTGGCCCTGATTGCCGCGCTTGTCCTGTTGGTTGTTTTCTGGGTCAGCGAATTTTCAAGCCGTAAACGGAAAATCGACAGCGGGTTTGAAGTAGCTCCTGCCGTGCTCTTTGTTGCAAAGCTGCTTATTATCAGCGTTCTGGTCCTGGCCCTGGCGGAACGGTTTGCCAAATACCGGGGGCTTCCCGTGGTGGTGGTTGTCCTGGTAATCACGGTGGGGCTTTTCCATTTTATTATGAACAACACGGTTCTGGGCCGGTATATCTATGCGGTAGGCGGCAATGCCCGGTCCGCCAAACTGTCGGGTATCAATTCGGAATTCATCACCTTTATTGTGTTCAGTATCATGGGAACCCTTACCGGCCTGGCGGCGGTGGTTTCTACCGGATACATGAACAGCGCCCTTCCCCAGGCGGGGAATATGTTTGAAATGGACGCTATCGCGGCCTGTTACATCGGCGGCGTTTCGGCTTCCGGCGGTATCGGTTCGGTGGTGGGAGTTGTCGTCGGCGGCCTGGTAATGTCCGCCATTAATAACGGCATGTTCCTGATGAACCTGGGAACCCATTACCAGTACGTGGTTAAAGCCCTGATCCTGCTGCTGGCGGTGTTCTACGATGTATCCACCCGCCGCAAAGCCGGCCTGGGTTGATCCTGTCAAAGTAACCCCCCGGGTCTCCGGGGGGATTTTTCTTGTTTGGGGGTAACCAAAACGGCGCCTCGTTGTTATAATGTGGTTATGCGGAAATTATGCTGTATATTGCTGGCCTTTGTGTTGTTTTCGGCCTGCGCTCAAACTCCCGATGATGTTGATCCTGATCGGGCGGTGGTTTCAACGCCGGTAAAAGCTCCCAAAACGATATACCGGTACCGCTTTGAAGTTGACGCCCGGACAATCGGCTATACCCTTTTGATCAACGGCGCCGAGATGAGTGTTTTTGAGGGCGGGAACGGAAAAACATCAACGCATTCCACGGTTATTAACGACTGGATGATTTCGGGAAATAACGAAATCACCGTTAATATATTCTGGCCCGATGGGCTTAAATTTACCCCGGGCGCAGGTTCCGGGGTTTTCAGGTTTTTTGTTAACGATACACAGATCAAAGAATACCGGTGGCCCGCGGCGGAAGTTCCGGAGAATACCAACTCCTATACCATCAACGATACCTTTAAGGCCGATGGTTTCCCCCGGGTGCTCATAGAAAGGGCGGAACGGGTTATTTCTTCCACCGGCGCTCTTCCTCAAAGCGACCAGGAAGAAATCGCCGCCCTGGCGGAGCAGGTCCGTCAGGCTTTTACCGAAAACGACATAAGCCGTATCGGCAGCCTGTTCGAGTTTAAGTATGCGGATCTGGCCGCGGCTCGTTTTACCACCGCCGCCGCCGTAAGGGCAGAAATGGATGCGCAGTTTCGGGAAGTCATGGAAAAGGAGGCCTATGCGGTACGGCCTTTTGCCTACTATGGCCGGTACGGCTATTTTTCTACCGCCGATGACCGGGTGGTGCGGCTGGTCCAGGGGCGCATCGGTTTTCCCGAGCCGGTTCTGGTCATTACCTACCGTAATGAGGCAAGAAGAACAGCCCGGTATGATCTGGACCTTTACTTTGTAAAGATCGACGGTAGATGGATTATTATCAGGTAACGATAGATGAGTGTTTTTGAATCTATTTTTTTGGGCCTGGTCCAGGGAATAACGGAATTTCTGCCGGTAAGCAGTTCCGGCCATCTGGTTTTGTTTCAAAAATTTTTGGGCATTACGGCTCCGGCCTTGTTTTTCGATACCCTCCTGCACTGCGGAACCCTGTTGGCGGTTGTTGCCGCGCTGCGGAAGGATGTATGGAACCTTATCCGGCATCCCTTCCAGCGCCTGGCGGCTTTGCTTGTCATGGCTACGGTGGTTACCGTTGTCATAGCCCTCTTTTTTAAGGATACCATAGAAGAAGCGTTTGTTTCCGGCAAATGGCTGGGACAGGCGTTTTTGGCAACCGCTTTAGCCCTTTTTATTTCCGAGTATCTTTCCCACCGCCCCGGCAGGCTCCGGAATGATGCCGAAATGGACTGGTTTGACGCGGTGCTGATAGGCGGCCTCCAGGGTATTGCAATCATTCCCGGCGTTTCCCGGTCAGGCTTTACGTTGTCCGGGGCTCTTTCCCGCAAACTGGAACGGGACCTGGCGGCCCGTTTTTCGTTTCTCCTTTCCATCCCCGCTATTCTGGGGGCGCTGGTTCTTCAATTAAAAGAATTGTATGAAATTTCTCATTTCCAGAGCGTTAACCCCGCCGCGGCGGAAGGGCTGATAGCCGGCTTGAACCCCCTAACGCTTATTGCCGGAACCCTGACAGCAGCCCTGGTCGGATTCGGTACGGTAACGCTGATGCTTCGTATTGTCAGGGAACGTTCCCTGACGGGTTTTGGGGTCTATACCGCCCTGCTGGGTTTGTTAATTTTACTGGACCAGCATATTACCCATATCGTATTTTAGGATAAGTGCGGATTCGCTTGCGGATTCGCTTAAGGACCTGAAAAAAGGGTTTGTGAAAACCAGGTAATTTACCGCTTTTACTGCTCGGAAATTTCGGAAAGCGCCATGGGCTTTGGCGAGTTGTTTTCTCCTTCAACTCTGGAAAGTTCTTCCAGCAGTTCTTTTCCCCGGCGGGAGAGTTTTGACGGGATTTGTACCATCAGCTTGATCCAAAAAGAACCCCGCCTGCCGCCGGAGGGAACCCCTTCGTCCCGAATGCGGAGGAGTTTTCCGTTCGGCGTGCCCGGCGGAATTTTTACCTTAAGGGTTTTTCCGTCCAGGGTAGCCACGTGGATCTCCGCGCCCAGGGCCGCCTGGGTGATGGAAATGGGTACCGCACAGTACAGGTCCAGGCCCTGTCGTTCAAAGTACTCATGGGGTTTGATCCGGATAAACACATAGAGATCACCGGGAGGTCCGCCGCCGGGTCCCGCGTCGCCCTGCCGGGGAATCACGACCCGTTTGCCGTTTTCCACTCCCGCGGGAATGGTGACCATGATTTTCTGGCGTTTTTTCTGGGTTCCGGTTCCCCCGCAGTCATGACAGGGCTGTTCGATAATGTAGCCTTCACCGTGGCAGTTATGGCAGGGAGAGGCCACGGAAAAAAAGCCCTGGCTGTGCCGGACCTGTCCGGAACCCTGGCAGACGGGGCAGACTTTTTTCCCCGAGCCGCCCATAGCCCCGGAGCCGCTACAGGAAGGACAGGCATCGTTCTTGGTGTACTGAATTTCCACCTTGGTACCGAATACGGCGTCTTTAAAGGGGATCTCGATGTCGTAACGGAGATTCGCTCCCTGGCGGACACCGCCGGAAGATCGGCGTGACCCGCCCCCGAAGAAAGTATCGAAGATACCGGAGAAATCGCCAAAAATGTCCTCGAAACCCCGAAAGGTCTGGGAAAAGTCACCCTGGCCGGTCATGCCGTCAACCCCGGCAAAACCAAACTGATCGTAGGCGGCCTTTTTCTGATCATCCCCCAGGACTTCGTAAGCCTCGGTTGCTTCCTTGAACCGTTCTTCCGCTTCCCTGTTGCCGGGGTTTTTATCCGGGTGATACTGAATCGCCAGCTTGCGGTACGCCTTCTTTATATCATCTTTGGATGCGTTTTTTTGTACCCCGAGAACTTCGTAATAATCCCGCTTGGCCATTAATCTACCTTTAAATGACTCTCCCCACCCTTTAGGGCGGGGCATCGTCGTTCCGATAGGTATATTTTATGCGGGTTTAACACCCCCGCAAACCAATATAACAGCGGATTTGAAAACCGCCCTAAAGCTCCCCCGCCGGAAGGCGGGCTCTTGGGTAGTAAACCCGCGGACGGAATAAACGCCGTTTATAAAACGCGCTTATTTATCGTCCACAACTTCGTAATCGGCGTCTTCGGCGCTCTTGGTGTTGCCGTTGCCGCCCATATTGGGACCGCCGTCCCCGCCCATATTAGCGCCGCCGCCCATGTTGGGAGCGCCGCCCTGACCCTGGGCGGCCTGCTGTTTGTAAATTTCCTCAGCAATTTTGTAGGACGCCTGTTTAAGGGCCTCGGTCTTGTCTTTGATGGCCTGGAGATCACCGCCCTCCAGGGCTTTTTTAAGATCGGCGATGGCTTCTTCCGTTTTGGATTTGTCCGCGGCGGCGACCTTGTCGCCCAGATCCTTCATGTTTTTTTCGGTACTGTAGATCATTGAATCCGCTTCGTTATGAACTTCCGCCTTTTCCCGTTCCCGCTTGTCTTCCTCGGCGTGGAGTTCCGCCTCCTTTACCATCCGGTCGATGTCGGAATCGGAAAGGCCGGAGGAACTTTCGATGCGGATTTTCTGTTCCTTGCCGGTACCCAGATCTTTGGCGCTTACATGAACAATGCCGTTGGCGTCTATGTCAAAGGTTACCTCGATTTGGGGAATCCCCCGGGGCGCCGGCGGTATGCCCACCAGGTCGAAGCGGCCCAGGACACGGTTCTGGTTTGCCATTTCCCGCTCACCCTGAAGGACCTGGATCGATACCGCGGTCTGACCGTCGGCGGCGGTGGAAAAGATCTGGCTCTTCCGGGTGGGGATGGTAGTGTTCCGGGGGATAAGCCGGGTCATCACGCCGCCCAGGGTTTCGATCCCCAGGGAAAGGGGAGTGACATCCAGGAGCAGCACGTCCTTTACATCGCCGGAAAGGATACTCCCCTGAATGGCGGCGCCGATAGCTACCGCTTCATCGGGGTTGACGCCCCGGTTCGGTTCTTTTTTGAACAGGTCCTTGACGATCTGCTGAACCGCGGGAATCCGGGTAGAACCGCCCACGAGGATTATTTCGTGGATGTCGTCGGCGGTAAGCCCCGCGTCGGCCAGCGCTTTTTTGCAGGGTTCCTTGGATCGCTCCAGCAGATCCGCCACCATCTGCTCAAATTTTGCCCTCGTAAGGCTTTTTTGCAGATGCTTGGGTCCGCTTTGGTCGGCGGTAATAAAGGGCAGGTTGATTTCCGTGGTCTGCATGGCGGACAGTTCTATCTTTGCTTTTTCCGCCGCTTCCCGCAGGCGCTGGAGGGCCATCCGGTCCTGGGCCAGGTCGATCCGCGTATCGTTCTTGAACTCGGTGATAAGCCATTCCTGGATGCGGCGGTCGAAATCATCGCCTCCCAGATGGGTATCGCCGTTGGTGGACTTGACTTCAAAGACCCCTTCGCCCAGTTCGAGGATCGAAACATCAAAGGTACCGCCCCCCAGGTCGTAGACAGCGATCATCCGATCCTGCTTCATTTCTTTGTTAAACCCAAAGGCCAGGGATGCGGCGGTGGGTTCGTTGATGATCCGTTTTACTTCCAGGCCGGCGATCTTGCCCGCGTCTTTGGTAGCTTGGCGCTGGGCATCGTTGAAGTAGGCCGGTACGGTGATTACCGCTTCGGTAACGGCTTCGCCCAGGTAATCCTCGGCGGTCTTTTTCATCTTCTGGAGCACAAAGGCGGAGATTTCCTGGGGCGAATATTTTTTGCCCTCAATATCTACCCGCACATCATCGCCCTGTTCGGCAACTTTGTAGGGGACCAGCTTCATTTCGTTGCCCACCTCGGAATAACGGCGGCCCATGAAGCGCTTAATCGAATAAACGGTATTTTCCGGATTGGTAATCATCTGGTTTTTTGCCGGCTGGCCTACCACCCGTTCGCCCTTGCTGGTAAAACCCACGATGGACGGTGTGGTGCGGCCCCCTTCCGAATTCTGGATAACTATGGGCTCGCCCCCTTCCAGGACTGCTACGCAGGAGTTGGTTGTTCCAAGGTCAATACCGATAATCTTTCCCATAATATATTCTCCTTCATTTATTGTAATATTGTAAGCTCTTATTTGTTCTCGGGCATAACAACCTTGACTTTTGCAGGCCGTATTACCCGGTCTTTCAGGATATATCCTTTGATAAAATCTTCCGCCACCACCGGTTCATCAGTATCGGCGGATTTTTCCATCATAATCGCCTCATGGCGGTTGGGGTCGAAGGGCTCGCCGGCGGAATCGAAACGTTTAAGCCCCCACTTGTTTTCCAGCTGGGAGACCAGGTTCTTTTCGATCATGGTGATTCCTTCGTACAGGCTGTTATAACCGGCGGCAATCTGTTCGCCGTCACCGCCCGCCGCTTCCCGCTGGCTTTCCGCCGATTTAATCGCCCGTTCAAAATCATCAATAACCAAAATCAGATCCAGAAACAGCGTTTGGTTGGCATAATCAATGGCGCTCTGCTTTTCCTGGTTCATCCGCTTGCGGTAGTTTTCAAAATCCGCGGCTTTCCGCAGGTACTGATCATTGGCTTCGGCAAGTTTCGCTTCCAGTCCGGCAATGCGATCTTCCGCGCTCGGAGGCTGAGCCTCGCCAGCCTCTGTTTGCGGAGCGTCCCTGTTTTCAGCCGTAGTTCCGGCATCCGCTGCTTTTTCGGACGGCTGTCCGCCGCCGGTTTCCGGGGATTGTTCCGCCTGTTCAGGGATGGTACCCGGATCCCGGGTGTTTTCCGCCCCTTCCTCCGCGTCTTTTACCGTGTTTTCCGTAATTGTTGTCTCTTCCTTTTTATGTTTTGACATGGCTGATAGTTCTTTACATAATTGAAAATAATCATTTCTATGGTCGCGGTCAAGCAAATTACCGGTGGAATTGAACTTTTTCTTAAGATTTCTTTCCAGCGGTGCGAGTATTTGCGTATCGGCCCCGGCGGTTACTTTCGGGAAGCCTCGTAAGCTTACGCGCCGCGGAGCAATTCCCGGGGTTTTGATCCCTGGGCGGGACCGACAACACCGCGGTGTTCCATTTCTTCTACCAGCCGGGCGGCGCGGTTATAGCCTATCTTCAGGCGGCGCTGGATATAGCTCGCACTGGCCTTTCCCTGCTGAAATACCACTTCCAGCGCTTTTTCATACAGGGGATCGTTCCCTTCGGAAAAGAGGGAAGCGTTTGAATCCTCTTCTTCCTCGTCATAAAAAATTTCATCGTCGATGTATTCCGGTTCTCCCAGGGTTTTGACATACGCTACCACCCGTTCTACCTCTTCTTCAGAGATAAACGCCCCCTGCATACGAATGGGGAAGGGATCCACCGCTCCGGCATAGAGCATGTCTCCCTTGCCCAGCAATTTTTCCGCCCCTACCATGTCAATAATGATCCGGCTGTCCATTTTGCTGGCCACCATAAAGGCAATGCGGCTGGGAATGTTTGCCTTGATAAGACCGGTAATCACATCAATGGAAGGGCGCTGGGTAGCCAGCACCAGATGTATTCCCACGGCGCGGCTCATGGCGGCCAGCCGGGCGACGGTGGATTCCAGTTCCTTGCCGGTAGTTGCCATGAGGTCGGCAAATTCATCTATGACCACCACGATGTAGGGCATGTGTTCCGCGGCGATGTTTCGTTCTTTAATCCGCTTGTTGTAGCTTTTGATGTCCCGGACTCCCATGGAGTCAAGGCAGGCGTAGCGGCGCTCCATTTCGTAGATGCAGTACTGCAAAGCCTGGAAGGCCCGCTTGGGTTCGGTGATTACCGGCGTCAGCAAATGGGGTATATCGTTGTACAGTTTAAGTTCCACTATCTTGGGGTCGATTAAAATAAGCCTGCATTTTGCGGGGGCAAGCTGGTAGAGAATTGAAAGGATCAGCGTGTTAACACAGACCGATTTTCCCGAACCGGTAGCGCCCGCAATCAGAAGATGGGGCATTTGGGTCAGGTCCACGGTTACCGCTTCGCCGGTAATGCCTTTGCCCAGTACTACGGGAACTTCGCTTTTGTGGTGTTCCCTTTTATGACTCAGTTCCCCTTCGACAATCTCTCTGAAGGAAACAATATTCCGTTTTTTGTTGGGCACCTCGATACCCACGGCGTGTTTTCCCGGAATGGGAGCCACAATGCGGACGCTGGACGCCGCCAGGCGCAGGGCTATGTTATCCTGAAGGTTGACGATTTTTGAAAGCTTAACCCCCGGGGCCGGCAGGATTTCGAACATGGTGATTACCGGCCCTTTCCGGATTCCGGTTACTTCCGCCTGGATTCCGAATTCGCTTAACGTATCCTGCAGTATCCGGGCAGATCGTTTGGTTTCTTCATCCACAATCCAGTATTGACCGTCGGGGTATTGATTAAGAATTCCCTCCACGGGAACTACATACGTTCCCTTCTGTTTTTTGTGGTTTTTTTTTACCATGCCGGGAACAGCAGCCGGCTTTAATTCCGCCGGAGGAAAATCTTCGATTACAGCGGAGGGTTCTAGGGCGGAGAGTTCGTCAACCGTATCAGTATCAAAGGGATCGGTTTCAAGAAAGTCCCCGGCAGCTAAATCATCTTCCTGAATTTTATCCGCAAAAGTATCCGCGGCATCCTCTGTATCCGCGACAATACCGGCGCCGTATTCCGGGGCGTCTTCCGCCGCTCCGGTTTCGGGCCCTTCTTTTTCCGTACCGGCGAAATGGGGTTCCAGATGTTCTATTTCGTCTAACGCTTCCTGTATAAGCCAGGGGGCTTTGCGGCTTATCTTGCCTGTCTGCGTATAGGGACTAAAGACCCCTGCGTCAAGGACAAGGACCTTGTCTTTGACCGGAACGTTCAGGGGTTCCGGAATTTGTCCGGCGGGATTTGCCGTGCCGCCGGCCGCCGGGCGCGGCGGCTCTTCTGCGCTTTCCCGGGTCTTTTCTTCTTCCAGTTTACGGAACACCGCGGGACTTTCCGGCGGTTTCCATTCAGGCAGAATGAGCGCCTTTTCAGGGTTCGCCGTCTTTTTGATAACCGGTTCCACCTGGGGCGATTCTGCATGGGCCGGGTTTACATGAACCGGTTCGGCGGAGGGCGGTTCAATCTGCGGGGGAACGGGGTTTTCATGCCTGCCGAAAAAGAGGGAATGAAAGATCAGCAGGCCCAGACATTCCAGGATGGCGGCGGTGATCACCGCGATACTTAACCCGCTTCGTCCCAGCAGACCCAAAAAATCAAATTCCCTGCGGAGGGTTTCAAAATCCCGGATAAAGGAAAAGCCCAGGGCCAGGGTCAGAAAGGGAATAATCGTGGATGAAAGCAGAAAAATCCTTCCCGGCCTGAAGACGGGATCAATAAGAATCCAGGCCGCCCAGAAAAGGTAAACCGGAATAATAAACGCAAACATCCCGTAAGCCCCGGCCAGCAGGCTGCCGGGACCGGTGTTGATAAAGGTCCACAGGAACAGGGATGCGCCGGTGGAAAGGAAAAGCAGAATCCCCCCCAGGATACAGGTGAAGGCCCCCAAAATGGAAACTACGCGTATTTTGAAGTCAGGCTTGTACAAAAACTCTGGATTGCTGGACACAATTCCCCCTCCGCTTCCGCTGTTACTACAGTATCGGTATTTTCCGGGACAGATTTAGCAGAGTCCGGGACGAAAGCCGGCCTTTGGGGCCGCTTAGTTAAAAATACTTGACACCACTTCGTGCATGGACATGCCGTAGTACAGGTAGCCATAGGCTGCCGCCGCCGCCATGACCCGCTTGCCGTAGTTCCGGGTTTCCGTGATGCTGATGGTTTCAACAAACAAATCTTCCGGCAGGGATGGGGCGGCCCGGCGGAACCGGCGAATCCGGGCAGGGCCCCCGTTATAGGCCAGCAAAGCCAGCATGGGGCTTCCCAGGCTGTCGGTGAGATCTTTCAGGTACACCGCTCCCATTTGAACGTTTATTTCCGGGTCCGTCAGGTCGATGCCGCCGTCCGCGGCAAAATCCGGGCCGCCCCGCTTTTTGATGACCGCGGCCACTTCTTTGGCGGTGGCGGGCATAAGCTGGGCCAGCCCCATGGCTCCCGCATGGGAAGCGATGTCCGGGATAAAGGCGCTTTCGGTACGGATAAGGCCAAAAAACATCTGGGGATGCAGGCCGTTGGCCTGGGCATGTTTTTCGATAAGCTGGGAAAAGGGTTTGGGATAGTACAGTTCCAGATCCTCGGTTTCCATTATATAGCCGTCCCGGCGCATGTAGAGACCCACTATCTGGATCGATTCCAGATAACGGCCGGCTCCGGCAAAAGTTCCCGCCAGGGTCCGCATTTCGTACTTTGTATACCGGTCCATGTTTTCCCGCAGGTATTTCATGGCAGAGGAGCCCGCGCCAAAGTCAAAAAATTTAACGTAGAATTCCAGTTCCGCGCCGTTGGGAAACTGTACGGCGGTATTGCCGGCGCTGCCGCGTCCGTTACGGCCGCCGGTACCGGTTCCGGTGTTTTCCTCCGCGGGGATTACGGTTTTACCCAGGTACGAAGCGGCCAGCGCCCGGTAATAAAAAGAGGCGTTTCCTTCTTCATAGGCAATGGTAAAATAGGCGGCGGCGTTCATGCCCCGGCCGGAAACATAGCCCAAAGAAACGGCCCTGCCCATAAGATAGGCGTATCTGGCTACCGTAGCCCCGTCTTTACTGTTCCGGATGGCGGTAAACACATCCGCTACATCGTTCCATTTTTTTTCCGTCAGTAAATAGGTGGAAAGCCTGTCCAGGATGTCATAAAATTCATCATCCTGGTTCCAGCGGGACGCGTAGGTTTTAATCAGAGCCGGAACGGTTTCGGGTTTTTCCGTCATGGCGGAACTAAGGATATACCAGATGCAGGCGTCTTCCTGAACCGCATCGGGGGCGATAGCCAGGGCCCTGGTAAAGAAATCCGCCGCTTCCCCGTGCCTGCTCTGCTGCCGCCTAATCCGTCCTGCGTAGAACAAAAGGGTATACCGGATCGTTTTTTGTTCCGCCGGACCAAGCTGCGCGGGACTGTTCCTGCCTGTCCGGAGGGCGCTTTCCCAGCCGGTAAAGAGCGAGAACCCCGTTTCCCGTTTGGAAGGAACCGCCGCATAGGCGCGGCCCAGATCGCTTAAAAAGGCAGGGTACCGGAAAAACAACGCTTCCTGGGAAGTACGGATACTGTCAAAGTGGATCAGGGCTTCCGTATAGGCGCTGCTCAAAACCGCAAGCCTTCCCGCGGCGGCGGTTCTGTCCGCGGAAGAAAAGGCATATTCTCCGTTTGAAAGAATTTCTTCATAGGCCCAGCGGTACGCCGGACCGGGAGGGGAGTCCAGGAGAAAGGGTTCGACTTCCTGGGAGGGAAGCAGCCCCGGGCTGCGCTGCATGATCCCCGCCAGGAAAAACAGGGCCCTGTTCCAGGCTGCCATGTCCCCGCTTTCCCCCGGGTCACCGGCCCGGAGCTGCGCCGCCGCTTCGCCATAACGGCCCAGTACATACAGGGCCGTCCCATGAAGGGTAGCCAGTTCCGTTTCCGCGGCGGATTTGTTTTTTTGCAGCAGCCGCAGAATCCGTTCCGCCTGGGCGGTATCCTTTAATTCGGCCAGAGCGGGAATGAGTTTCCGGGCCGCTTCTTTTTTTACCTTAACGATGGGACTGGTCAACGCCGCTTCAAAAAGCCGGGCCGAACGCAGCCTGTCTCCGGCAGCTTCGGTCAGCAGCCCCGCGTAAAAGGGCGCGGAAGGATCCAGCCGGGACAGTTCGGGCATACGGGAAACTTCGGTCCCAAGGATAAAGCCGATGTCCCCCTTTTTAAGCCTCTGCGCAGCTTCCCCGGGGGAAATTTCCAGAACCGCGCTGGCCCCGCAGGAACTTAATGCCAGAATCAAAAAGAAGAGTACCAGGAAAACTTTGGAAACCGGCTTTTTAATCTCTGGGGAGGATGGTGAGTTCTGTGCCTCCAACGATAAGATTCGGATTAGATATTTTATTTGACCGGACAATAATAGGATACAAACGAGGGTTACGATAGAAGGCCTCCGAAATATCCCAGAGTGTATCGCCCCAGCGGACTTTGTAGACGATTCCTTCGGGAGGGATGGTTGTGGGCATATTAAACGAATATACCGGAGCAGAAGGGCGGTTTCTGTTTACCGCGGCCGGGGCCGGTTTCGGCGGTGTTTTGATAATTTCCGTCCGTACCGGCGCCGGTACAGGAGGGGGTCTGGCCGGCTCCGGCTGTTCGGAAACTATCGCCGGCTGTTCAGGGACTACCGGCCCTTCGGAAACCGCCGGCGGCTGCTCGGACAGTTCCGGCCGGGCGGGCCGTGCCGGCCTTTCGGAGCCTGCCGCGGCGGTCAGGGACTGCCTGAACTCCGCGCCTCCTTCGGTCCGGAACAGGTAAAACCAGAGGCCAAGACAAAGTAAAGCCAGCGTCAGGCCGATAATAAGCAGCGCCACCCAGGGGA
>JAISDG010000010.1 GCA_031265015.1 Spirochaetaceae bacterium
AGGGGGAGTATCACTACGGGCGGGACGCGGTGAAGCACGGGGCAAAGATGGCTGCCTACAAAAAATTTCTAGAAAGTCAAACACTTTTGAAAAAAAGTGCTTGACTTTTATCATAGACGACCTTGCGGTTTGATCCGCCGCGCCCGGTTCAGGGATTTCCGGCCTGCCGGATATCCCGCAGGATCCGCGACACCGTCCACTGGGGCAGCGTAAAGGTATAGGCTTTGCCGGATACCACGGCGGAGCTTTTGCCGCCCGCTCCGGGCTCGATCCGCAGGGAAAGGGAAGAGCCGTCCCCCAATTCCACGGTGACACTGCCTGTCAGGGGGATTTCCGGGACGAAAGCCCCGCTTCCCGCGGCTTCTCCCCCGAAGGGGTCCGTCATAAGGCCGGCCGCGGGGTCCCCGCCGGACAGGGTATCCGCCGGATCCGCCAGGGCTCCCGCCGGGTCCGTCAAGGGTCCCGCCGTTTCCGTACCGGGGCTTCCCGGACCGCCGGCGGTAATGTCTTCCCCCTGGGCTTCCAGAATTCCCCGGATCCAGGTTTCGGCCCTGTCCCTGTCGACGGCGGAAGAATCCCCCTCCAGTATCCAGCCTTCGCCGCTGCGGACAATGCCGTAAGCGTTCGTTCCTTCCGGGCCGGTAAAATTCACCCGTACCCGCTGAACCAGATCCAGGGGCTTCTCCTCAAACAGTTTCAGATCATACCAGGACGATCTGCCGCCGTTGACATAGGACGCTATCAGTTTGTCCCCGGACCGGAATTCATTTTCCCCGTTTTTCCGCAGGAACACTTCCTTTCCCGAAGGGTCCTCCTTACCCACCAGTAAATCCAGCAGGGGAAGGCCGGGACCCCGGATAACCAGCCGGGCCGCCGCGTCCCCCAGGCCCAGCTCCCCGTGGGAGGCGGCGGAGGAGCCCCGCCGGGGAAAGGCGCCCCGGGTACCGAGGAGCCGGAACAAATCGTCCACCCTGCCCTGTTTAACCGGAATTTCCAGGGTATCCAGCAGCGCGTACCAGAGGCCGTTTCTAAAGATCAGCTCCAGTTTTTCGTCCCCCCGGGTAATTTCCATGCGGTCCGCCTCGTCCCGGGCTCCCGGAGGAAGCCAGGTAAAGGACGCGCGCCGGGCGTTGATCCGGTCGGGATCAAAAAACAGGGTCAGGGCGTATACCAGGGCCAGAAGGGCGGCGCCGGCAACAAGGATGCGTATCTTTTTCTTATAGGGCATGGTCCTGCTCCTTTTTATGGTTCCGCCGGTAGAGCCGGAGGGCTCCGAAGACGATAATCACCAGGGGAAGAAGAACGACATTAAGGATCCGGGAAAAGGTCATGATCCCCGCCCGCTTCGCGTCATCGGTAATCCTGTCCAGCCGGCCGGAGCCGTTCTTCCTGTTCCTGATGCCTACAATATCATCGTCGTTTCCCAGCCAGTCCGCGGCCTCCAGGAGAAAATTCAGGTTCAGGCTCTGGTTCCGCTGGGTATACTGCATCAGGAAACTGCCGATATCCGAATCCCCCACCACCACAATCCGCGAATCCCCGGGGGCGGCGGGCATATCGGGCAGTTCACCGGGAGCGGTTTCCCATTCGTCCCCTTCCCATTCGCCGGTTTCCGGGACCGGCTTGCCCTTCGCTCCAAACCAGCTGGGAAAGCGTCCTTCCAGGGCCACGGCCAGGATTTTTTCACCGGCGGTTTCTTCCTGCTCCGCGGAAAAGAAGGCGTTGTCCTCCGGCCGGATCCTGAAGTCCCGGGTCATCAGCCATGCCTGGGGAGTCGAGGTAAACAGCGCTTCCCCTGTCACCGAACCGGATTCGGGAAGGGTCAGGGTAATGGGACTGGCCCAGTACAGGTCCACCCCGCCGAAACGGGAGGTAAGGATATGATCGGGATTTCTGAACTCCCCCAGAACCCCCACCCAGGGAGCATAGCGGATGTTCCCGGTCTGCCGGGTAACGGGATCCTGATAGGGCATGGGAAGGGCCGCCATATCCAGAACAAGGCCGGGCCCCAGGGTTGCGCCGTATCCGGAAAGCATCGCCAGAAGCCCCCGGTCATTTTTAAGCCGGGCTTCCCAGGTCTCAAACAAATCCACGTCCACGGTTTCCACCGCGAAGAGAACCCGCCCCCCCAGCTGTATGTAACGGTCGATGCGGTAAAGGGCGTATTCGTCCAGTTCCTCCGCCCCTCCCAGCACCATGAGCAGGGGCAGAGTATCGGGGATTTCCTCCCCCGGCCTGATTTGCAGCACCGAAAAGCCCGACTGGACCAGGGCCTGGTTCATAAAGCCGTAGTATTCGTTCCAGTCCTTCCGGGGTTCGCAGGCCATAACTCCCAGCTCCCGGCGTTTTCCGTTGACCAGCGCCCGGATGCGGCTTGTCACGTCGTATTCCAGGGTATCCAGGGAAAAAACCCAGGGGATCACTTCGTATTTGTCCAGGTATTCAATGACGATTCCCGAATAGACCATGGAAAAGCTTGCTTCGTTCTGTTCAACATTTTGAAGAGGCTGGGCGGACAGGCCGAACCGTTCCACATCCTGCATGTTACTGCCCGGATCCCGGACGGTCAGGCGGATTTTCCCCCGGGAGCGTTCCTCGTATTCCCGCAGGACATCGCCTATTTCCCCCGGGGCCGGATCCAGGGACCGCAGCTTGTTGGAAAGGTAATAGGTTATCCGCAGATCTTCCCCGATTTCGTTCCGTAAATTCCTGGATACCGGCGAAAGGGTGTAGGCCTTGGCGCCGGTTAAATCCACCCTGAACCAGATCCGGCGGCTTAACAGAATAAGCAGGGCCATAATCACAAGAGTTAAAAAAGTTATCAGCCGTTGTTGTTTCCGCGTCATATCAGCTCCGTTTTCCCGACAGGATCACCCTGGTAGTAAGAAATAAAAACAATACCGTGGTGATTACAAAAAAGGCCACATCCCTGGTGTCAATGATCCCCTTGGAAAAACTGTCAAAATGAAAAGCCAGGGAAAGGAAATTGATCCCCTCCGCCACAACAGGAGGCAGGGTCAGGGTCAGGGTAAACTGGTTGATCAGCATGCTGAAGAGCAATACCGCCGCGCTTCCCAAAAAGGCTCCGGCCTGGTTTTTTGAAAGGCTGGAAAGAAGCAGCCCCAGGGCGGAAGCCGAAGCGCCCAGAAACAGCGCCCCCGCGTATTCCCCCGCCAGCACTCCCAGGTCAAAGCGGCCCAGGGGAAGGATGCTTAAAGGCACCGGGAGGCTGAGGAGCAGGAGCAGGAGCACCACCCCCAGGGAGGCGATGAACTTACCCAGTACCAGCTCCCACTCGGAAAAAGGCATGGTCAGGAGCAGCTCCACGCTTCCCAGCTTCCGCTCCTCCGCCCAGGACTTCATGGTAATCATGGGAACAACCAGAATAAAGGCCAGGGGAAAGGAAGCAAAATAGGGACGGAAACTGGCCATGTCCATAACAAAGTACCGCTGCAGATAGTAGAGCCAGACAGAACAAAACAAGACGAAGAACAGGCATATCCCGTAAAAGGCCGGGGAATTGCTCATGGTGTAGAGTTCTTTTTTTGCCAGTATCAGAGGTTTGGTGGGTTTCATTGATCCTCCCGGCCGCCGGCTTCGC
>JAISDG010000071.1 GCA_031265015.1 Spirochaetaceae bacterium
CCGGACGACACGGCCCGGAGGAGATTCCGGGTAACAATCACGTCAGGACCGGCGCCGCAGATCCCCCGGGGCGCTTCCGGGGTAATGCGGCAGGGGCCGTTGGCGCAGAGCCTGCAGCATACCCCCTGGAGGCCGAATCCGCATTTTGTTTCCTGACTTTCCACCCTGTGGTGGCTCGTCTCCATGGACAGGCCGGCGATAAACGCTTCCAATGGTTTGTCCGCGCTGGCGCAGGTTGTACATCCGTAACAGCTTTCAATCATAACATCCTCCGTAACAAAACGAAAATTAAGAAAAACTGGATAAAACTTATCCAGTTTTAAATTCAAACCGGTTTTAAAGAAGCTTCCAAACCTGCCATGGTTTTGGGAAGACTTCCAAAGTCTAAAAAATTTCCGCCAGGGATTTTTCTTTCAGATGCTTTAATATGAGGGCCTGAATCCGGGAAAACTCTCCGTGAACCTTGCAGCGCCGCGCCCCCTTCCCGTTCATGGGGCACGAAACCCCATGCCTGAGACATTCGTTTAAAAGCAGGTCCCTGTCTACCGCGGTAATTACGTCAAAGAGGGTTATCAGGCGGGGTTCCCTGACCAGGGCATAACCTCCGTCAACGCCCCGGTAGCTTAGGACGAGGCCGGCCTTTTCGAGCTTTTTGAGGATCTTGTACCCGTATTGCCGGGGGATCTGCTCGCTTTCACAGATATTCCGGACCTTTTCCTTGCCCTTGAAGCTGAGATCCCTGATAACCCGGACGGCGTAATCGGCTTCTTTGGTGATAAACACAATAATAATATATGATACTGGATAATATTTGTCAAGTTTTTTGCAAAAAAATGTTACGGATTTTCCGGTTGGGAGCGGGGAGAAGAAAACATGGATATTTTCTCAAATACGTGGTATTGTCTAAGTAGGGAGGACGAGTAATGAAACCGGAATTTTCCGTATCCCTCATGTGCCTTGATTATCTGCGGATAAGGGAACAGATCGAGGCCTTAAACTCCAGGGCCGATTATTACCATATCGACATTATGGACGGCCATTTCTGCAAAAACATCACCCTGTCCCCGGATTTTACCAGGGCAATAAAAAGGATTTCAACGCTGCCGGTAGAAGTCCATCTCATGACCGAACATCCCAATGACTTTATCGGTCCGGTACGGGAAGCCGGCGCCGACATTATTTCTCCCCACGCGGAAACCATCAATACCGATGCGTTCCGCACCCTTGACCGGATCAAAGCGTTAGGCGCCGGGGCCGGGGTCGTGCTGAATCCCGCCACTCCCCAGGAATACATACGGCATTATGTCTCCCGGCTGGATATTATTACCATCATGACGGTGGATGTCGGATACGCGGGACAGCCCTTTATCGATGAAATGCTTGAAAGATTAGGCTCTGCAGGCAGTGGAAAGAAGAAAAGGGATATGCCTACAAAATCCAGATCGACGGTTCCTGTAACAAGGCAACCTTTAAAAAGCTCCTGGACGCGGGCGCCGAAATTTTCATTCTTGGCGGTTCCGGGCTTTTCAGCCTGGATCATGACACAAATGAGGCCTATACCAGGATGCGCAAGGTTTTTGAGGACGAAACCGGAGAGGCCCTCATTGCGGAAAGCGGCATAAGCCCCCTGGCGGTTTCCGCCGGTATGCCTTCAACGGTGAGCAAAAACAACCGCACGGTTTTTTCGACCCCCAACATCGGGGGCTTTGACAATATAGACGCGGCCTCTCCAATTGAAGAGGCGGTGCACCTTCCCGCATATATAAGCCGGGACGTATGCCTGCAGCTTATCTGCGATCTGCGCCGCTATAATTTGGGGGGAGACGGGTTTATACCGGCTTTTTATATCGGCACCGGCCTGGGCAACGCTATTTCCCTGAAGGGCGAAATCATCACCGGAAAGAACGGGGTGGCGGCGGAACTGGGCCACATACCCATGGCGGGGAAAAACGACCCTTGCGGCTGCGGGAACAGAGGCTGCGCCGAACTATACGCATCGGGCCGGTATCTTGAAAAAATCAGGGACGCGCACTTTCCGGATACGGACATTAAGGATATATTCATCCGTCACGGGGAGGATCCTTTAATCGAAACATTTTTTACCTGTGCCGCCATGACCATTGCGGCGGAGATAACCATTCTGGACCCCGAAATGGTGGTGCTGGGCGGCGGGGTGATCATGCAGAAAGGCTTCCCCAGGGAGAAGCTGGAAAGGGCCATAAAACATTTTACCAGGAAACCCTATCCTTCGGCAAATCTTGAATTTGTGTATTCCGAAGAATCCCGGCAAAACGGCGTTACCGGCGCGGGAATATTCGGATTTCAGAAAACGGGAAGGCCTCCCCAATGATAGAGGCCGCAATTCCAGGGGCAAGCGGGTTCTTGGGCCCTGCGCCTTGCGGTAGTACCGCCTGGACACGCTCACTGGTTCACCTCACGGAACGCGCAAGGGATTGAAGCGGAAATACTTTTTTGCCGTTCCCGGCAAAAAAGATTGGAGCGGAAAGCCCGGTTTCCGGCGCTTTTC
>JAISDG010000212.1 GCA_031265015.1 Spirochaetaceae bacterium
CGTCAGCCAGGGCCGGGCTACCTTTTCCATGGAATTTTCCCACTTCGAAAAGAAAACGGAACGATAGGCCCCCAGTACCTTGCTTACACTAAAATTCAGGATTAAAAGAAACTAACCACAGACCACGCGGACAAACGCACGGTATTAGAGCTTTAAAAGCCGGAAGCTGGTTTCAATGCATTTGTCTATTTCGATGGGCTTTGCCAGATGGGCGTTCATGCCGTTGGCGATGGCCCTGTCGATGTCTTCCCTAAAAGCATTGGCCGTCAGGGCTACAATGGGAACGGCGGCCGCGTCGGCTCTGTCCAGGGCGCGGATAGCGGCGGTAGCTTCGTAACCGTCCATCACGGGCATTTGTACGTCCATATAGATAATATCGTAGGTATAGGGAGCGGACGCTTTGAACATTTCAAACGCCGCTTTGCCGTTATCCGCTTCGTCAATGACAAGGCCCGTATATGCCAGCAGGTTTGCCACGATTATCCGGTTGATGGGGACATCGTCCACCAGCAGGGCCCGTTTTCCGGCCAGTTTTCCCGAAGCGTCCCGGGCTATATCGTCATTCCGGGGCGCCCCGCAGGGGCTTAAGGCAAGGGTAAAGCTGAAAACGCTTCCCCGGCCTTTCTCGCTTTCCACGGTAATATCACCGCCGAAAAGCCGTACGATGCTCCGGGAGATGACAAGTCCCAGGCCGGTTCCGCCGTACTGTTTGGAAATGTCCGAGGATGCCTGTTCAAAGGGCTTGAACAGGAACCCCCGGGCTTCTTTCGATATGCCGATGCCGGTATCCCGGATCATAAAATGAACGGCGGTTTTGTCTGCGGTCTTTTCCGTTTCTTCAACCAGGAAAGCGATGGTTCCGCCTTCGGGGGTAAATTTGACCGCGTTCCCCAGGAGGTTGATCAGCACCTGGCGAAGGCGCAGGGGATCGATCAGGTAGAACGAGGGCTCCGCCAGATTGCAGGCGGTTTCAAAATTGATGTTTTTCTCTTCACACCGGGAACGGATAATTGTTTCGACGGTTTTGACAAGGGCCGTTACATCGGTTTCTTCATAGCTTAGTTCTATTTTGCCCGCTTCGATTTTTGAAATATCCAGAATATCGTTGATCAGGCTTAAAAGATGACGGGAAGAGGCTTCGATCTGCCGAAGGCCGGACTGGACCTCTTCCGGAGTGGCGCTGCCGATTTTCTTTTTAACGATTTCCGTCATTCCGATAATGGCGTTCATGGGGGTACGGATCTCGTGGCTCATCCGGGCCAGGAAATCGCCCTTGTGCCGGTTGGCGGTATTCGCCTCCGCCACGGCCTTTTCCAGCTGCTTTTGCACCCGGATAAGGGCGGTCACGTCCATGGTGGCGATGATATAGCCGGTTTTTTCTCCGGATGGGCCGATAAGCCAGGAAGCGCTGCCCCGCACGTACTGGTCCGTACCGGGAAGGTACAGCACTTCCGCCTCCCGGTTTTCTTCCAGCGCGGCCACGGGATCGTAGGGCGTATTGGCGGGGTAGACGCTTATCTCGCCGTAGGGTTTGCCCTTTATCTCTTCCAAAGGTTTGTTGATGAGTTTAAGGCCGTCCTCGTTCACATAGATAATTTTCTGGTCCCTGGTGGTAATAACCATGGACCCGTTGACGGATGCGTTAAGGCTTTCCGCCATCGCGTCAAAGGAGTTGGACAGAACCCCTATTTCATCCCTGGCCTGGGAGTTAAAGCGGAACTGCCGTTCGCCGGAGCGGAACCGGGATATGCCGGCGATAAGAAGGTTGATGCTCCGGGTCAGGATATTGGCCATCCAGAAAGCGATGAGGACCACCAGCAGTATCATAACCCCCGCGGATCCGGCCAGGGATATGGTGGTATTAAGCAGGTTGCGGGAGATCAGCTCCCGGGTTCTTTCGCCCGCGCCGGTCAGGTCCGTTTCGGCCTGGGAAATGACCTGGGCCAGCACTTTTTCCGTTTCCCGGGCGGGACGCTGAAAGTCTTCAAGCCCCGCTCCGATGGCCACAAAACCGAATCCCCGTTTGGTTTTTCCGTAGTTCCCCGTATAGTACCGGATGGCGGCGGCGGTATTGGGTTTCCAGATCCCGCTCCACAGGATCAGGAACGAACCGGATCCCCCTTCCCTGGTCAGATCGAACCAACCCGTACACTGGGGGGCGTTGTTCAGATAACGTCCGTCCAGGCCCACCAGCCCCGCCCTGGTCAGTTCCGCCGCGGGCTTTTTGTTCCGGCTCTGATCCTGGAAGGCCGGAACATCCTTAATAAACGCGGTATAGCTTTTTCCGCTTTCCTGCCATGCCTGATAAATGCTTTCTTCCAGCCAGGGAACTTCCGGCTCCCCCGTTTCGGGATTATACCCCACAATGGAATGATGCCGGGGATGGCAGATACTGCGGCACCGGTAATCCCAGATAAAAGCATAGTTCCCCTCAAAGGCGCTGGGCAGCTCCACATACCGCTCATCCATGGGGGTTATGTGATCGGTAAACTCCATGATGTAATCGTGATCAAGGGCCAGTGTTACATAGCCTGTCCGGATCCCGTTTTGCACTACCGGCGCGGCCCAGCGGATAATTCCCTTAAAGCGCTTTCCGTTGGGATTTTCCCGGCCCGCGTAGGCTTCTTCCTCCGGCTGCCAGAGGAGGCCCCGGTCGGAAACGTTGACGGGGTTGTACATTCCGATTAACCGGGAAGGCACATAGGCCCCTATCACGTCGGATACGTAGATTTCGCCGGGCTTGAGCGCGGAAAGCTCGTTCCAGTAGCTTTCCGCCCGCACATAGGTATTCCGCCGGTCCGCAATATTCTTAAGGGACGTATCCCAGCCGGGGGTCGCGCTTACTTTGACGATTTCATTGCCCGCGGTATCAATAAAGGTCATTTCCAGAAAGAGGGGCCGTTCCTCGGTACGGAACAGGTCCGGCGGCCGGTTACGGTACCCCGTATTGTTTTCGCTGTTGGAGGAGACGGTAACGGTTCCCCCTTCCAGGGCGTCTTCGGGAACCCAGGAGCTTTGATCCGGGGAAAGGATCCATTTCCGGGGCTTTACCAGGCTGCCGGTTTTGTTCCGGATAAAGTGGCGGTAAGCGCTCGCCGACGGGGGCAGCCCCGCGGCATAGAGGATATCCTTATCCCGGTCATACAGAAAATTTGCCACCCTGGCGGCCAGGTCGGTGCTCATCCGCTCTATTTCATCGGTAGCGGCGTTGTTCAGGGCTTGTACCGAATCGTTCACGGCGATTTCGCCGGTATGGCTTAACGCGCTGTATGCCGCGGCGATAAATTCTTCGCTGTGCCGGTCAAGTATTCTTCCCAGCCTAAAAGCCTGCCGCCAAGCCAGGATGGCAAGAAGCAGCAGGGGAATTACCTTGATGATAACAAAAATGATGATCAGCTTGGTCCGTATGCCAAATCCGGTTTTATTAATAAGATTTTCAATGAAGCCGCGGATACGCGCAAGAACGGCAGTCATCACATGATCTGTCTCAATCAGCCGATCAGTCGGTCAACGGATCATACTCCGGCAGATCCCCGTCCATTTCGGAATTGCCGGTGTTTAGAATTGATTGCAGTTCCGGCGGGATGGTCGGCATCCGGGTTTCGCCGCCGCTGCCGTCAATCCGGGGGATGCCGCCGGTCCCGCCGCCGTTTCCCCTCCGTAAATTCAGCATGCCGCCGGGGAGCGTGTCGAGGATAGCCTCCCCGTGCTGGTCACAGTATTCGGTGGGAACCGTTCCCGCCAGGAAGCTGAGGGAAATTCCCGGCGGACAGCTGGGATTCCTGAGCAGTCCCGAAGACCGGCATACCACGGCGTCTACAATGCCCGCCGGCCTGGGGAAATCCCGCCGGGGCAGATTCTGGTTATACTCGTACATCAGGTTGCCCCAGATGGGGCCGGCCAGGGACGCGCCGGAGACGTTCATCCCCAGGGAATTACCCCCCTTGTCAAAGCCGAACCAGATGGCGATGGTGTAGTACGGGGTAAAGCCCACAGTCCACGCATCAGCCCAGTTCTGGCTGGTCCCGGTCTTGCCCCCCGCGGGAATCCGGTAGGTAACCCCCTTGTCGTCTTTTACGTTGAGCTTTGCCCCGTACCCCGCGCCGGAGGCCAGGGTGCCCATTTCGATAGCCTTGGCCAGGAGCCGGGTCATCATATAGGCGTTCTGGGGGGTGATTATCTGGATGTCGCCGCCCATATTTTCTTCCTGTATCCGGACTTCCTGCTCGTAATCGATGATGATCTTTCCGTCCCGGTCTTCCACGGTTCTAATCGCGTAGGGAGTTACCGCCCGGCCCTGGTTGGCAAACACCGCAAAGGCCCGGGCCATGGAAAGGGGAGAAACGGCGATGATCCCCAGCCCCATGGGATATACCCTGGGAAAGGTCCTGACTTTTTCCGCGGAATCCGTAATTCCCAGCAGGGCCGCGGACCGGTCTATGGCGGCGTCAAAACCGATGCCGTCCAGCACCTTCAGGGCCGGAATGTTAAGGGAAAGCCCCAGGGCCTCGTAGAGCAGTACCGGACCCCGCCACGTTCCCTGGTAGTTGTTGGGGACATAGGGTTCCCCCGTGGCGGCGTAGAACATAACCGGCGAATCGTAAATAAGGGTGGACATGGTAAATTGCCGGGAATCAATGGCCGCCGAGTAATACAGAGGCTTAAAGGCGCTGCCGGGCATAACCCGGGCCTGGGTTGCCCGGATAAGCTGGTTGGTTTCGTTGTACTGAGACCCCCCTACAATAGCCTTGATTTGGCCGGTGTCGTTTTCCAGCACCACCAGCGCCCCTTCCACCACGCTTTCTTCGGTTACCGATTTCAGGCGCTGGTAGGCGGCGGCGGTAGCGGGCTTGATCTCCGGTATGTCAAAGACCAGGGCAAGCAAATCTACCGTAGGATTGAGGTTTTTGCTGTATTTGTTTACCGCCTTGGTTTCATCCTGATGTTCGATGGTGTCATAGATGTCTTCCATATTAAAAACCAGGCTGAGCATGTTTGCCAGGGGCACATACACCCGCTCCGCCCTGGCGGTGCCGAAACCGGAACTGTTTTTGTACAGGCCGTTGGCCCTGGTGATCCCCGCGGCCATTTCCGCGTCCGCCAGCTGCTGGAACCGGAGATCCAGGGTGGTTTGAACCGCGTAACCGTCCCGGTAGTAGTCCATTTCGCCGTACATCAGATTGTCCAGTTCCCGGCGTACATATTCGCTGAACCAGGGGGCCTTGTCTTCCCTGTCAAAATAGGAAGAAAGCCCTATCCGGGTATAGTCAAAGGAATCCCAGTATTCCTTAAAGGATGCGTCCGCCTCTTCCCGGGTGGCGTAACCGAGCTCCACCATCTTGTCCAGCACCGACCTCTGCCGGTCCATGGCTTCGTTGGGGTTCTGGATAGGATTATACCGGGTAGGGCTGGAAAGCTGGACCACCAGCACCGCCGCTTCCGCCAGGCTGACATCCCTGGCGCTGTGGTTAAAAAAGTATTTACTGGCCGCTTCCACCCCATAGGTTCCCGGCCCCATAATCATGTAATTCAGGTAGATTTCCAGAATTTCGTTCTTGGTATAGCGCCGTTCCATCTGAAAGGCCCACCACAGTTCCTTGATCTTCCGGGATATGGTTTTTTCCCGCCGGTCGGTATAGAGGGTCCCCGCCACCTGCTGGGTGATGGTGGACCCCCCCCCGAGGGGACGCCCCGTCAGGTACCCGAAAGCCGCCCGGGCAATGGCCCGGAGGCTGAACCCCCGGTGGTTATAAAAATCGGGATCTTCCCTGGCCAGGGCAGCCATGATAAGGTGGCGGGGCAGCTCGTTAAGGGTAATCAGTTCCCGCTTTTCATCCGCGGAAAACTCGGTAACCAGCTCCCCGGAGGCGTCAAAAATCCTCGTCGGCAGGGCGGGATTAAGGGGTTTATAGTTTTCCTCGTTTTCGATATTGCCCGTCACGGCAATTGACAACCCAAGCCCTACGCCGATAAGCCCGGCAATCAGGGCCGTAAAAACCGCAATCAGGCGGATAAAGACATATCCCCGCATACTCCATAGCGTACCCCCTCCGGGCCTTCTTGTCAAG
>JAISDG010000069.1 GCA_031265015.1 Spirochaetaceae bacterium
ACGCTGCGGGAATCCATATCCGCAAGCGATAATAACTGGGCGGGGATGCTTTACGACGGAAAAGAATATTACTTCTCGAAGAAATACCCGGTCCGTATTGTAGACAGGGTCGGCGGCGGAGACAGCTTTGGGGCGGGCCTGATTTACGGCGCCCTTAAAGGGTTCCCGCCCCGGGAGGCACTCGAATTCGCGGTTGCCGCAAGCTGCCTAAAACATTCTATTGAGGGAGACTTTAATCTTGTTTCGGCGGATGAAGTAAAAAAACTGGCCGGCGGCGACAGCTCGGGACGAGTCCAGCGCTGAATGTTGGTCTAACGAGCCTTGTTTAAGGGGCCCTGGCTATAAGTAATTTTCTGGGTTTTATTTCTTTATTTTCTTCGTTGACAGTAAGGTTTCTCGGCGGAATTGTTTTAGCGGCGCTTTCGGCTTTTAAAGCCGTGATCCTGTCTTTTTCCAGGAGTTTTTCGTGGTAGAATTTCATGTTTGCCCTGCCCCATTTCCACATCTCGTCCACAATGGGCAGAATGGAATTCCCCAAATTCGCCGTCAGGCGGTATTCTACTTTGGGCGGTACCACGGGGAATACTTCCCTTTCCACAATATCGTCATATTCAAGTTCTCTTAGCTGCTTTGTCAGAATGCGATCGCTTATCCCGGGGAAGAGCTTAAAAATCTGCCCGTACCGCAGCGGTCCTTCGTGTCCCAAATGCCAAATTATTACTATCTTGTATTTTCCGCTGATGACCGCCATGGTTAATTCTTTTTCACAGAAAAAGTCGTTTTTTCTAAAGCGCTGCTCAATTTCCTGACGTAATTGTATGGACATTTACTTTCCTCCCGCAGCTTCTCATTCTACCGGCAGCTCAGTTTCCACCAGCGTATTCCTGTTTATCCGGGTTGTCAAGGTCCCGCGTTGCCTCATACTTAATCTAACCCAAATGAACTCATCCGGGGGAGGACTTGGAGAGAGTACCGGGGGATTAACAATGCAAGAAAATATGTCAATCACCGGAGAAGTCAGCAAGCGTTATCAACAGGCAGGGAAATGAACCTCCCCGACCTGAAGGACGAGGTATCAACAGAAAATACGCACTGCATATTTTGGCTAATAATGTGCCGGCCCAAATGTCGCTTAACGTCCCGGGCGCCAGCTTATACCCTTCGCCGTGGGGGCCCAAGGGTCGGGAAAGTTATTCGTCAAAAAGGAAAAGCTCCGCGGATCCCGCCGGGACGGTCTTTTTTATGTTCCGGTTTTCTTTTTTTGCCGGTATTCCGGTTTCTCCGTCCCGCAAAAACCCCTTCCAACGGTGAATCGCCGTCAACGCTTCCAGGGGGGTCATGTTGTCGGGATCCAGCGCCGCCAGTTCCCGGATGATACGTTCCGTACCCGGAGGAAACGGCGGGATCGGCGGCGCCAGGGCCGGCGTTAAAAACGGCGGAGCCTGTGAGCCGTCCCCCGGAGCGGGGGAAGCGGGCTGAAGGATCCCGTCCCGCGGAGCGGCGCCCAGGCTGTCCTTTTCCCGGATCCGGTCCAGAACCGCCCGGGCTCTCTCCAGGACCGCGGCGGGAATGCCCGCCAGGCCCGCGACATGGAGGCCGTAAGATTCGGCGGCGGGTCCTTCCCGTAATTTCCTGAGGAAGATGATTTTTCCGTCCCTTTCCAGGACTTCCATGGAACGGTTTGCCAGGCCCTCTTTTTCCATCTGGGAGAGTTCGTGAAAATGGGTGGCAAAAAGGGTTCTGCACTGTATCCGTTCCAGCAGATCCTCGCAGACCGCCCAGGCTATGGCCAGGCCGTCGGTGGTTCCCGTTCCCCTGCCCACTTCGTCCATGATCACCAGGCTTTTTTCCGTGGCGGTATGGAGTATATGGGCGGTTTCATTCATCTCCACCAGGAACGTCGATTCCCCCCGGGCCAGGTTGTCGGAAGAACCGACCCTGCAGTAGATCCGGTCCGTAATGCCGATAAGGGCGTCACGGGCAGGGACAAAACTGCCGATCTGGGCCATGATCGTAATAAGCGCCGCCTGGCGGAGGTAGGTTGATTTGCCCGCCATATTGGGACCGGTAATAAGGGCAAAAAAGATACGCCCCCCGTCCAGGTACAGATCGTTGGGAATAAATTCCCCCCCGGGTAAATGGGCTTCCACCACCGGATGGCGGCCTTCGGTAAAGGCGGTTCTTTTTTCGATATCAAGTTCCGGCCGCGTCCAGCCCCGGATGGTTGCCGCCCAGGCCAGGGACTGGGCGGTATCCAGTTCCGCCATGAGCCTCGCGGCCGCGGAAATACGGTCCAGCCGGACCTTTGCCTTTTCCCGGAGTTCCAGAAACAGTTTCTTTTCCAGTTCGACGATCCTGTCCGCCGCGCTGTTTATTTCCGATTCAAGCCGGGCCAGGGTGTCGGTGGTAAACCGTTCCCCGGCAACAGTACCCTGGCGGCGGATAAAACGGGGCGGCACCCTGGACAGATAGGTTTTCGTGACCTCGAAAAAATAACCGATAAGCCGGTTATAACGGATCTTAAGGCTCGGTATTCCGGTGGCCTTTTTTTCCGTTTCCAGGTAATCTTCAAGCATCTGCCGGCCGTGATCCTTAACCTGCTTAAGGCGGTCAAGCTCTTCGTTGTAGCCGTCCCGGATAAGGCCGCCCTCGGTCAAGAGTACGGAAGGATTTTCGCAGAGCCCTCTTTCCAGGAGGGATCGGAGTTCTTCCAGGACGGCAAAATCATCCCG
Source organism: Spirochaetaceae bacterium (assembly GCA_031265015.1). Classification (GTDB taxonomy): domain Bacteria; phylum Spirochaetota; class Spirochaetia; order Treponematales; family Breznakiellaceae; genus JAISBN01. The sequence goes on from JAISDG010000069.1 coordinate 2,733, forward strand.
GCTAAAGGAAGCGGCCCCGGGGGATTCAAAGAGACCCGCTTTTTCCAGCGCCGCCGCCGCAAGCGCCCCCAGAGACGCCATGGCGTTTTGAAGGGACACCAGATCCTTGCCATGGGCCTTGTCCATGGCAAGCCTGGAACTCAGCCGTTCCAGATCCGGCGTTTTTGCCAGCAGGCTCCGGACGGCGCTTAAGGCTTCCTGATCCCGGTAGAATTTTTCCAGCAGGTCCAGCCTGCGTTCGATGGGAGCAACGTTTTTAAGGGGATGGAGCAGTCTCCTCTTAAGGAGCCGCCTGCCCATAGCCGTTTTTGTTTCGTCCAGAATTTCAAAAAGGGAATAGCGTTCCGTCCCATCCCGAAGGTTCCTGACCAGTTCCAGGTTGCACTGGGAAGCTTCATCAATTTCCACAAATTCGCTTTTGCCGTACACCGAAAGGGAACTGACGTGGGGGATAAGGCTTTTAGCGGTATCGCCCAGATAGTCCAGCAGGGCGCCGGCGGCGAGGAGTTCCGGCGACGTATCGTCCAGTCCGAAGCCCTTTAAGCCGGCGGTTTTAAACTGCCGGCACAGCCGCTCCCGGGCCCGTTCCCGGTCAAAAAGCCAGTCCGCCCAGCGGTTAATCACCAGATTGGGCCTGCCCTGGAGTTTTGCCGTCAACGCGGGCATTTCTTCAAAGAGAGATTCGGCAACTATCATCTCCCGGATTTCAAGCCGTTCCAGTTCCAGGGCCAGGTTAAAGGCCGCCTCCTCCGCGGGAAAAGAGGTGGCGTAAAAATCACCGGCGGACAGATCAATATAGGAAAATGAGACAGCCTTCCCCGCGGGGGCCAGGGAAGCCAGGTAATTGGAACTGCCCTTTTCCAGATAATCTTCGTCAATGATGGTGCCGGGGGTGATTACCTCCATCACTTTGCGGTCCATCAGTTTGGTCAGCCCCGGCCCGGAAACCTGCTCACAAACGGCGATTTTTTTTCCGTACCGCAGGAGCCTGGCAATGTAACCGCGGGCGGCATGGCAGGGAAGTCCGCACATGGGCAGGCCGTTACGGCTGGTAAGGGTTAAATTGAGGAGGGAAGAAACTTCCAGGGCATCATCGGCGAACATCTCATAAAAATCCCCCAGCCGGAAAAACAGAACACTGCCCTGATGCTCCCGTTTTATACGATTGTACTGCTCCAGCATAGGGCTTGCGCCCGCAGCCACAGTGTGGTTTTTACCTCCTGGTATTAGCCGACCTGATTCGTTCGATAACTTTATTGGTAATATCTACCGAAGGACTATACCACAAAATACCCGAGCCGTCCTGCTTGCTTAAGATCATGCTGTAACCCTCGCTTTCCCCCACCGTCTTTAAAACGCTGTTAAGCCGGGTTAAAAAATCATCGTTGCTGACAAGTCTGGCCCGTTCCCTTTCCAGATCCGCAAAGCTGGTCTGAATATAGTTCTGCACCGCCAGGGTTTTGGTTTTTATCTGGGTTTCCAGGCTTTTTACCTGGTCCTCTTTACCGCTTTCCTGGGCCTCCGCCAGTTTTGCGTTCAGTTCCTGCAGTTCCTTGTTTCTGCGATCAATCTCGGCCTGGACCTGTGCGCTCTTTTCGTTAAAACTCCGGGCGGACGCGAATTGATCGGCAAACGCGGCCGTAACCTTGTTAATGTCAACCACGGCAAAGCGGGTAATCGACTGCTGGGCTCCAAGGACCGTCAAAAGCCCTCCCAGCAGCAGTGTCAGGATAAGATACCGTTTCATATAAACCTCCCTAATTTGTTGGTACCGCAAAGGAAATCACAAAATCAAGACCGGAAGTGGGATCGTTGGCCTGTTTAAACATACTTCCCGGCTGGAACCTGACCTGCCCGTCCTGAATAATAAAGCGTTTTGCCAAAAGGAAACGGAAGGGAAACTGCGCGATGGTAAAGCGCAGGCCCCCGCCGTAACTGAACCGCCAGTCTTCCACTTTAAGCGTGGAAAAAAAGTCGTCCGGGGTAGCCTTGGCTACCGCCGCGTCAAAGAACCAGTCAAAGGCAAGAATATTGGGAACCAGGGGTATCCGCAGTTCCACCCAGTTCTCCCAGAGAGCGAAGCCCCTGGTCATCCGTTCCTCATACCAGCCCCGGCCGATAAACATGCCGTCGATATAAAGCTTATTGACGTCTTCGATAACCGGATCCTCCATACCGAACTGGGGCAGGATAAAGGACAGTCCCGAATGAAGGGCCAGGACGGTTTTAAAATTCCATTTATCCGTAACGGGAAGATTGAGCAGGGTAAAATAGGCTTCCGCCTTGGTATCACTGCGGATATAGTGTTCCAGCTCTATGGGGAAAAAGCCGTGGAAAGAAAAACGCTGGCTGGCATAGTAGCCCCTGGAAGGATCGTAATACAAATCCCGGTTATCCAGGAAAACAGTGGTAAACAACGAGTTAACCGGCGTCCACTCCCCGTTCCGCTCCCTGATAACCGGATCAAAGGGCCGTATCATGTCGTCGTAACTGTTGTTGACAAAGCCGGTCCGTATGCCCCCGCCGGTACCCAGGGTTCCCAGGCGGGTATGCCAGCGGTAGGTGGCGGAAAACCCCACGGAGGCAAACCACTGCTGATATTCCATCAGGTATTCGTCCTTGGGTATCTTGCTGTCCGCCCTGTAGGAATCATAGTCATAAAACCCGTCGGGAAAGGCTTCGTCTTCGTCACCGTTAAAGAGGGGGCCCGTCACGCCGTTGTTCATGGCGGCATGCCGTTTGGAATGGCTGAGGCTGAAATCCACCCCCCAGGACAGGGGAATGTCCCTCATCCAGCGCTGCGAATAAGCAAGAGAAAGATTCTGGCTGGTGGTCGAGGCGGTTATTTCGGCCCGGAGCTGGTTCCCGTAACCAAGAAAATTTCTATCGGTCCAGCTTAAAAGGCCCGAAATGGGAAAATCATCGGGATCCGAAGAACCGGAAAAGGTAAGCCCGAACTGGATATCCGTGGTATGCCCTTCCTCCACATTAATTATCAGATCCATCAAGCCGTCTTCGCTGCCCGGAACCGGCTCGGGAAGAACATTGGAAAAGTACTGCAGGTTCATCAGGTTCTGGTATCCGGTCATGACCTTGGCGTTTGAATAAATATCCCCGGGTTCCAGGGGTATCTCCCGCAGGATCACATGATCCTTGGTTTTTTTGTTTCCCCGGATCACAATATTTTCAATGTGGGCCCTGCCCCGTTCCACGATTTTTATCACATAGGAAATCCGGCCGTCATCGGTATTCCGCAGTTCTTCCTGGTCTATGGAATTGTAAATATACCCGTTCTCAAAGTAGAGGCCTGCCACCCGCCGCAGATCCATGTCGATTCTGGACGCGTTGGCGGTTTCACCGGGCTCTGAACGGATAAGCTTTTGAAGCTGTTCGTCGGTAAAAATATCGTTTCCTTCAAAGGTAATGCCCTCAAAGGTATACTGGCGCCCTTCGTAGATGCGATAGGTGATAACCATATTGTTGTTGCCCTTGGCGTCTTTGGAAACATCCTGGACCACGTCGGCCACTTCCGCGTCCAGGTAGCCCCTGTCCCGGTAATACCGGTTCAGAGCTTCCCGGTCGGCAATAAGTTTGGCGTCCTGGAAAGCGCCGCTCCGGCCTGGTCCCACTCCCTTGTCCTTCATGGAAAGCTGGCCCCTCAAGCTGCCGCTCGAAAAGATCCTGTTGCCCTCAAAATAAACGTTGGTCACGGTGATCTTTTCACCTTCGGTGATGTAGAAAAAGACCGTCACCGTTCCGTCCCTCTCCGGCTGGGTTTCCGAACGGACCTGCGCGTCGGGGAAGCCCTTTTCCCGGTACTTGTTGCGGACCGCCGCTTCGTCGGAACGGATTATCATCGTATTGGCCACGTCCTTGATTTTTGTGGCAATGGAGTCCATCAATTCCCTTCTGCGGACCCCGGAATTGCCGACAAAGGTAATCTTTGACACGGTGGGCCGTTCAACGACCCGGAACAGGATGATGACTTCGTTTCCCGCGGGATCCGCCGGTATGGCGGTGGGGGTAATCAGTTCAAAATACTCAAGAGCATTGAGAGTACTCTGGATCTCCTGAAAAACGCTGTCGCTAAAGGGAAGGCCCTTGTAGGATTCTACGGCGTCGTTCAGCTCCGAAGACCGGACGGATTTAAGGCCCTCAAAGCGGATATCATTAATGGGCTTGCCCTGATACCAGTCCGGCGACTGGGCAAGGGCAAAACCGGCTATACAAAACGACAGAATGACTGCAAATAAAAAACGCATAAAACTCCCTTCGTGAAGTATATAGAGAAACGTCAAGTTTTTAAAGGGACCAGTGCCAGATCAGCGAAATTGACTGGTCGCTGACAAAAAGATGCTCGGGATGCTGGGGAGCGACCGTCCAGCGGACGTCAAACAGGGGGGTCCGCATGTCCAGCCCCAGCTCCGGTTCCACCCTCATTCCTCCGTACTCGGTCTGATACTGGTCATACCGGAAGGACAGCATCCCCTGGAAGAACAGTTCCCGGCCGATGTATTTCCCCAGGAAAATGGCGGTATTATCCAGATAATTACCCATGGTACTGGGCTGTTCGCCGGGCTCCCGGTTCCGGACCGCCTCAAAAATGGTATTCTGCAGTATCTGGGTTCTGAAGGAAAACATATCCACCCCCAGAATATTCCGGACCTGCCGTTCCAGCCGGCGGAATACCACCGTCTGGAGGACCACTTCGGTAAGGCTGCCGATAAGGGGGTTCGCGTTGGTGGTTACCGTTTCCGCTCCGGCCGCCGGGGCCTGCCCCAAAAGGCCGTAAATTTCGGTCTGGGAAAGGGCGGGGGTGGATTCGTACCGGGGGATGCTGGTTAAAAGATCTCTCAGGGGCATATTGTCCACAATCATCGTAATGGTAACCGGGCCTTCGTCGTTCCGGTCCCGGGTTTCCGCCCTGGCGCTGATCCGGGGATTGATCTGGAGATCGTTGCCGTTAAAGAAAATCTGTCCCGTCCGGATATAGAAACTTCTCTGGAGATGGTACAATTCCCCCCCCCGCAGGCTGATATCCCCGTCCAGGGCAAAGTGGGGGATGCGGGTATCCCCGGTGATCCTGACGCCGGTTCCGGCGTCGCCGTAGGCCCGTAAAAGGGGCGTTTCCGTGCTGGGCCAGAGAAATTCCACCCGCCGGCCCGCGGTAATAGAGATGTCGGTAACAACGTCCATCTTCGTCTCCCCGGTTCCGCCCAGGGCCGCCTCCATGGCGGCGGCGTCCAGGGTTATTTCGGCGTCGTCGGCGCTGACAGCGCCCGTGATGGTCATGATTTCCTTGTTTTCCATGGACAAATTCAGGTTTCCCAGGGCGGTCCCTCTGGCTTTAAGGCCGGCAATATTAAGATCAAAGGGAATGGGCTTTTTAACGGCGATATCCAGATTCAGGCTGGGTATCCAGCGGTTAAAACGAATCCAGCCGGTAATTTCCCCGGCGCCGGTTCCGCAGGGGGCGAAGAGGGGGCCGAAAGACAGTTCGCTTCCCTCCAGGAGAATATCCCCCGTACCGGGGCCGATTTCGGCGCTTACATATTCGGGTACGGTCAGCCGTACTCCGGATCCCCAGGCGGTTCCCTCAAATTCGGGATCGAAGACCGAACCGTAGATCCGGGTTTCCCCGGTGATAAAACCCCCGGTAAAATTAACGACCTTGTTCACGGGAATGATCTCCCAGAGACCCGCAAGATCCACAAAGACATCCCGGGCCCGGGCGTCCACTCCGGTCCCCTCAAGGACGCCGGTAATGGTTCCCTGAACCGGCGACGGGGCGGACATGGCCAGAGTAAAAACGCCTCCTATCCCCGGTTCCGCCTGTTCCCTCTCCCGTTCCTGGAATTCAAGGCGCAGCATGTCTTCGGGTCCCCCGAAAAGGCGGAACAGGGAAGGCGCGCTTTCCTCTTCCCGGGTCCGGGAAAAAACAAAGGTAAAGGGACCGGAGGTTTCACGGTTGTTGAGGTAGGCGTGGCGGATTTCCATGATGCCGGAAAAGGCGCCGGCCGCCCGTTTCAGGTCAAACCAGCTCTCCATGGGCCGGAAATTGACCCCCAGAGCGGCGCTGATCCCTCCGTGCTGTTCGTTGACCATGCCGCCGATCTGTCCCTCCCCCTCCAATCTTCCCGCGCCCCGGTCCACCACAAGGTAGGGTATCAGGGCTTCCACTTCCGCCATGGAACCGCGAACCTGGGAGACAATCAGCTGTTCCTCGTTCAGCAGGGCCCGGGCGGACAGGGAAAAGGGATTTTCCCCGTTTCTGCCCGAGAGGGAATCCAGGGACAGGTTGACCGAATAGCCATCCCTGCTCCACACGCCGAAGACCTCCCCCTCCGCCCGGAGGTTTTTTCCGCTTTCCATGATTCTGTCCGCCCTGAATCCCCGGACCGTCCCGTGGTATTCAAGAACCCCCGAATCGTAGAAAATATTCGCCGCCAGGCTTTCCGTTTCCGTTTCTTCCGCCAGAAAAAAGGAGCCGTCGATGAAGGAAAAATCACCGTTCCAGAGGGCCGCGGCGGTCCCTTCCAGCAGTCCGTACTGGTCGCTGTAGGATATCCTGTCCAGGTTAAGGCCGTTCTGGCTGGCCTCCCCCTGTACCAGGATCACCGCGGGAGGCAGCTGGCCCCGCTGGTCCCTGATTTCCAGACGGCCCAGGCTAAGGTTCCACCGGCCGGAATTGTAGTACCGCAGCGCGGCGTCAAGGTTCAGATAGGCCCTGCGTCCCCGGTAAGGGATAGGGATTGAGGATCCCGAAAGGGAACCCGAAACCCCGGCCTCCTCCAGCCGGAAGCCGGCCGTTATGCCGTAGGAACCCCGGATAGTCAGGGTACGCCGGTCCCGGATACTTCCCTCAAAGTCATAGGCAAAATCACGGTAGAAAACGCCGGCCCGGAACAGCAGGGCGGCGGGATCGGAAAAATCCGCGTGCGCTTCAAAACCGGCCCGCCCATTCCGCCAGTCAAATTCCCCCCCGGTTATATCAATCCCCTTACCGCTTCCCGAAACGGATGCGGAAAGGACCGCTTTCGTTCCGTACCGGGCCGTGAACCGGGGGGCGGCATAGGCCGCCTGCTCAAAATCGGTAGTAAAGGAGACGGCTGTGGTAACCGCGGTTTTAGAAGCCCAGGCTCCGGCGGGTTTAATGGAGACAAAGGGCCTGGTCAAACCGATCATGTCGGAAACATAAAAACGGCCGATCTCCAGGGTTCCCTCCAGCCGGGCGGGGTCCCGCTCAAAGGAACCCGAGGCGGCAAAAAAACTCCCTTCGGAAACCCCGGAAACGGCATCCGTTCTGAACCGGTTAAAGCCAAAACTCCAGTCCCCTTCCCGGGCAAAATCCCCCGCGAAGTTTGAAAGAGGCGTCCCCCCCACGGACAGGTATGGGGAGCGGAGGCTGATTCCCCTGTCCGTCCGGTCCAGGGAAAGGACCCCGCTGAGGCTTCCGTCCCCGGTCAGGGAAAATCCTGAAAAGCTTATACTTCCCCGGGGGGCCAGGGGGGCAAACCGCAGATCCCCGGAGTACTCCGCAAAGCCGCTCCTGGAGTCGACGCGGAACCGGGAAAAGGCCGCGGCCTCCGGGCTTCCCGTTCCTTCCAGAACAAATCCCCGGACCGGAGCAAAATCCGCTTTTTCATGATCCGCGGTGAATGAAAATTTATAGCCCGGATCGGGATCCGTAAAAAAGGACGCTCCCCCTGAAACCCTTAAACCCAGGAGGAACTTAAGTTTTTCCATGGGCCCGAAAAAAGAAACCATGCTGCCCGGGACAAAGCGGTCCGCGGAAAGGGCGCCGGAAAAACTTCCCTCCCCGGGAACATACACCAGGGAAAGTTCCAGGGGCAGATTGTCGGCAGCCCGTTCCAGAACCATCCGGTCTTCAAAAAAATTCAGGACAAAAGAAAGATCCTGTACCCGGAAGCCTTCGCCTTCCAGGGAATCAATGTCCAGGGTGATTGCGCCGCCGGTAAAGGCCGTGGAACATTCGCCGGCAACCTGCCCTTCCAGGGTCAGGGAACCCTCCGCCGGATCCGCCGGTTTATGCCAGCGGCCCTCCAGGGTTATACGGCCGTCCCGGATCGCGCCCGCCGCGGTAATCCCGGCAATGTCCAGCAGCCGGTTCCCCCGGATAATTCTGAGTCTTCCACCGGTGATGGCCGCGGAACATTCCGGCGGCAGGGGGCTTTTCCCGCGATCCTTTGAAGGGGAAAACCGCTCCATGAGATCCCGGTCCCGGCCGATGTCGTAGGAAAATTCGGGCTTTTCCAGCGTCAGGTTTCTGATTGCCCCCGCTCCCCTGCCCCGGATAAGATCCCAGAGCGAATATTCAAGGTACAGCCGCTCAAGGGTTACCAGGGGAAGAGGTTCATCACCGACGGTAATGTCCCGAAGTTCCACGGAACCCGCCAGGGAGGGGCTCATAGAACCGTAACGGACGGGGCGGTCGAGGAACAGCTCCGCCTGTCTGACCAGCGCTTTCCTGACGACCGCCGTATTCCGCATCACCACCCCCATCAGGGGCCGGAACAGGAGGGCCGTGGTTCCCGCAAGGGTCAGAAAAATGAACAATTCTATCAGCACAAGACGTTTAGTACGAGCGGTATCCACGGTTATTCCTATAATTTGAGCATACCCTGTTTGGACAGAAAATGCCATTATAAGTATCGGTACGGGAATAGCTTTCCAGGGGGTAACATATGTATGGCATATATGCTATAAAACCTGGGGGGAATTTTTGATTTTACGGAATTTTGCCGTTATCGAAGGCTGTGACGGCGCCGGCACCACCACCCAGCTGGACCGGCTCCGGCGGCGCTTTGCCGCGCCGGAACCGGCTCCGGCGGATTCCGGCGGCGGCGCGGGATACGGCGTAAAGGGCGGCTCCGGCAGCACAAAACAGGGCGTTATGGCGGCGGCGGAACCGCAATCCCCCTACGGCCTTTCCCTGTTTGCCACCTGCGAACCCACCGGCGGACCGGCGGGCCGCCTTATCCGCCGCGTTCTCAAGGGGGAACTTTTCGTCCGCCGGGAAACCCTGGCCCGGCTTTTTGCCGCGGACCGGCGGGAACATCTCTACGGCCCCGGGGGCATCGTGGAGCGCTGCACCCGGGGCGAACTGGCCGTCTCCGACCGCTATACCCCCTCTTCCCTGGTGTACCAGGGCCTGGAATGCGGGAAAGAACTGCCCCGGGCGCTGAACGGTTCCTTTCCCCATCCGGAACTGCTGGTATACCTGGACGTAGCCCCCCGGACAGCCATGGAACGGATAGGAGGCCGGAAAGACCGGGAAATCTATGAAAAGCCGGATTTTCAGCAAAAAGTCCGGACCGCCTACCTGGAGCTGCTCCCCCTCCTGGAAGAGGAAGGGGTCAGGGTGCTTTTCCTGGACGGCGAAAAGCCCCCGGAAGCGCTGGCGGAAGAGATCTGGAGGGCGGTACGGGAAATGCCGATAGTACATAATAACGGGAAGCTCCAAAAGCGCTGATTTTTGGAAAACCCCTGCCTATTCTTAGGATGACGGGTGAAAAAAAAGCTGATTCTCTGTTTTTCCATTTTCTTTCTGGCCGCGGGGCTGTATTCCCCCCCCGGCCTTGACGCGTACCTGATCATGTACAAGGAGCAGTTTTACAAACTGTTCCATGTCCATTACAACCAGTACCCCGACGATACGGTGGAAAACATTTACTGGCTGGAACAGGCCCTGAAGGCCAATTTTGCCAATCCCCTCTACGCCCTGGCCCGGATAGAAACCGAAGAACAGTATGAGAAATACCGCTACCTTTTTATGATGCACCTGAACCTGAAGATGATAGAACAGTACCTCTACCTGGGCAACAAGTACAATAAGCGGCACGCGTATTTTTACAACGCCCCCTGGAAGGAACAAAACCTTAAAAGCCTGGAAATCGCCGAAAACTGTTTTACCAACGCCCGGTATTACTGGACCGAAGCCGCGGCCTGGGCGGAGAAGGCCCGGGAACGGCGGTTCCGCTGGATGAAACTTGCCAACGCGGAATTTTGGGAAGACGAAGCCTGCCGGATCGTGGAACTAAAAAACCTGGATTACGGCAAAACCATCGACCGGGAACTCGCCATGCTCCGGTCCGTGCGGGAACAGTTCGAGGCTATGGAATAGCGCGCCATAACCCGGCGCCCCTGAACGTTTGAATGATTGGGATGAAATCCGTTACGCCCGCCTGGACGGCCAGCACAAAGACGGGCAGCCATGGTCACGGCGGCGCCGGAAACCGGCCCGTCAGGGCAAGAAATTCATCCTCGGTAATGATTGGTATGCCCAGGTCCCGGGCCTTCTTGTTTTTAGCCGAACCGGATCCGGTATCGTTGGTTACCAGATAAGAAAGATCCTTTACCACCGACGATTTGGCGGATCCCCCCAGGGCCTTGACCTTTTCTTCCGCTTCGCTCCGTTTCATGGTCCGCAGTTCCCCGGTAAAACAAAAGGATTGTCCCCGCAGGGGCTGCTCCTCTTCCCGGGGGGGCGGGGCAATGGTCACCGCCCCCGCGGCGAGGATCCGGCGGATCTCGTCCTCCAGCCCGGCGGTTCCCTCCACAATGGTTTTGGCGGTGATGGAACCGATTCCCCAAACCGCCGCCAGTTCTTCCGCCGTGGCGGCCCCGATTTTTTCCAGGGTATTGTACCCTGCGGACACGGCCCGTTCCATGATCAGCTCCCCCACCCCTTCCAGATCAAGGCCCGCGATAAAAACCTGGAGGGACAGCTCCCGGGGAGTCCTGATATGGCGGATTACCTTGGCGGCGGAGGCTTCGCCCATCCGTTCCAGCGCGGCCAGTTCCTCCGCGGTCAGGGTATAGAGATCGGAAATGTTCCGGACCCGCCCCGAGTCAAAGAGCTGGCGGATAAGCTTGTCCCCCAGTTCCCGGATATCCAGGACCGAAACCCACTTTTCAAGCCGGTGGTGAAGCCGTTTGGGGCAGCCCGGATTGGGACAGAACAGCCTGGTTCCCTCGTCCTTCAGGGGAGTGTTACAGCTTCCGCAGACCCCGGGCAGTTCTATCTCCGCCAGGTCCCCTGTTTCCAGCGCCCCCTCCGGCGCCAGCCCTTCTATTTTGGGGATGATTTCCCCCCGTTTTACCACCGACACGGCGGAACCGGTTTTAAGGCCCATGGCCCGGATCATGTCGGGATTGTTAAGGTTGGCCCGCTGAACCGTGGTACCCGCGAGCCTCACCGGATCGATCACGGCAATGGGGGTATAGGTTGCGCCGGATTCGCTCCATTCCACGGCCCGGAGGATGCTGAACGCCGTTTCCGGCTCGAATTTAAAGGCGATCTGCCGTTCAGGCCGGGCCCGGCGGAGGTCCGCGGGATCGATGGTTTTATCCTTGACCACCAGGCCGTCGATGTCAAAGGGCAGGGTGTCCCGGATTTTGGCCACCCCTTCCCGGTAGGCAACAATCTCTTCTATCATACCCGTCATGTCTCCGCCGGAAAAATCCCGGGAATCGGTCACCCCAAAGCCCTGTTCCTCCAGCCAGGCGATTTTACCGGCCTCGTCCGGAAATCCGCCGCCCTTCAAAGCGGAAGCATCGTAGGCGATGAAAGAAAGATCCCCGCTCCCCGCGCCGTCCTTGCGGCGCATCAGGCCGTTCGCCGCGTTCCGGCAGTTTGCCTTGTCCCGGTACTTGTCCCGCCAGACCTCCCGGGTCATCACCACTTCCCCCCGGATCCCGCCGGAAAAATCAGCGGCCGCAAGAACACCGGCCACTCCCCGCATCCTGCGGGCATTGGGGGTAATCTCGTCGCCGATAGTCCCGTCCCCCCGGGTAACGGCTTTTTTGAGCTTCCCCCGTTCGTACTGGAGTTCCAGGCTTGCCCCGTCCAGTTTGTACTGGACGAGGAAGCCGCCGAAATCCTCCCGGGCGGAAATCTTTTCCGCCCAGCCCCGGAAATCTTCGGGGTTGGCGGCCTTTTCCTGGCTCCCCATGGGGATAAGGTGCCTGGTTTTGGGAAAGCCGTCGCCGGTTCCGGCGCCGCTTTCAAGGCCGTCGGCTCCGACCCGGGCAAGAACCGGGCTTTGGGGATCAAGGGATTTGAGTTCGTCCCAGAGGAGATCAAATTCGGCGTCGGAAATTTCCGCCTCGCCGTTATAGTAGGAATCCTGGTATTTTTTGATAAGCCGTTCCAGGGCTTTTATCCGTTCCGTATTTGCTGCCATAGAAACACTATACACAGACAAGGCGAACCGCGGCAACGGCCCCCGCGAACGCGACACGAGGGACTCGAACCCCCCACCTACGGCTTAGAAGGCCGTTGCTCTATCCGGATGAGCTAGTGTCGCAGTTTTTACCGTTTCGGTACTTTTCTACAGTTTTCGTGTTATTGTCTACCATGTTGATTCTTTGCTGTCAATATACAAATCCAGAAAAGATCGATACCTGATAATCCGGGTAGCCGGCGGCCAGGCACTTTTTTTGCGCGGGGACTATACTTGAGGTATGGCGGATGCAAAGAAAAAAACCGTGGTGCCGGCGAAAAAGTCCGGCCCGGCGGACGGACGGGACGTTCTGGCCGGAGAGCTGCGTTCCCTTATCCCGCGGCTGGACGCGGAGGGCCTCTCCTTTCTCGTCGAGCAGGCCCGGATACACCTTTACAATATGCAGGCGGAGGAGCTTAACAAGACCCTGGCCGGATCCGGAAGGACGGCTAAACCGGTCCAAAAAGACAGCTTCCGCCTGGAGGGAAGCGGCAGCGGGAGCAGCTACTATGTCGTCTACAACAACGACTGGATCATGTTTTCCAGGGACGAGATGGCCCAGACTGCCCGGATCGTTTCCGCTCCGGGGACCGGCATGGAAATCCGGGAACGGCTCTACCGCTGGCTTGAACGGGAACGGCGGGATGTACTGATCTCCATCCCCATGGCGGACAGGTTTGACGAAAAACTAAAGACCCTGGCGGCGCTGATAAAGCGGACCTTCAAAGTAAAGTAATGGATCGGGCGCCGAAGACTCCCCCTAAAAATCCACAAACGCTTTACAGGAGCGCGCTTCCCCCCCTATACTTGACCCATGGAGATGCCCCGTGTTTAAAGGACTTACCCGCCGGGCCCAGCGTATACTCACCATAGACGCCCAGAACGAGGCGCGCAAAAACAACGCCGACGAACTGCTGCCGGAGCATGTGGTGGTTTCCCTGTTAAAAGAGGGAGCCGGCACGGCCTGCAAGGCTCTGCTTTTTCTGGGCATAGATCTGCGGGAATTTCGGGAAACCCTGGAACATGAAGCGGCCCGGCCTCGCCGGGGGATATTTTCCGGGGGAACCACGGCGCTGTTTCCCGGCGACGTGCCTCCCTCAAAACGGACCCGGCTCCTGCTGGAAAACGCCGCGGAAGAGGCGCGGGTCCTGGGCAGGGACTACATCGGCACCGAACACCTGCTGTTCGCCGCGATGCGGGAACCGGAAACGCCGGTACAGAACTATCTGTCCTTCCGGGCGGTGGACGCGGAAATGCTCCGGGTGGCGGTGGAAACCACGGTGAATCCCGTCAGGACCAGCCGGGAAGCGGCGGGCAGGGCAAAACCCGCGGTATACCCCGTCCTAACCCCCATCCTGGACGAATATGCCCGGGACTTAACGGCCCTGGCCAGACAGGGAAAGCTGGATCCGGTTATCGGCAGGGAAAAGGAAATCGGCCGGGCGGTCCGTATCCTGGCCCGGAGGACCAAGAACAACCCCATCCTGGTAGGGGAAAGCGGAGTGGGAAAGACCGCCATTGTGGAAGGGCTGGCCCATTACTTTGCGGAGAATACCCCGAAAACAGCCTCCGGTTCTCTTTCGGGCCGGCGGATTCTGCTGCTGGATATGGGTTCCCTGGTGGCGGGGACCAAGTACCGGGGGGAATTTGAAGAACGGCTTAAAAAGATCATGAAAGAAATTTCCCAGGCGGGAAACATCACTCTTTTTATCGATGAGATTCACACCATCATCGGAGCGGGAAGCGCGGAAGGTACGGTGGACGCTTCCAATATGCTCAAACCCGCCCTCTCCCGGGGGGATATCCAGTGTATCGGGGCTACCACCCTGGCGGAATACCGCCGGTATTTTGAACGGGATACCGCCCTGGAACGCCGTTTTCAACCCATCCTGGTGGAAGAGACGGGGCTTGAAGAAACCACGGCCATTCTTAAAGGGATTCAGCGCAGGTACGAGGAACACCACCGGGTGCGTTTTACCCGGGAAGCGGTGGAAGCCGCCGCCAGGCTGGCGGGCCGTTTTATTTCGGGCCGGCGGATGCCCGACAAGGCTATCGACGTTCTGGATGAAGCGGCGGCGATGAAAAAGCTGGAATCGGTTTCGGCCCCCGCGGAAATCGGCGGTATGGAGCAGGAAATCCGCAGGCTGTCGGAACAAAAGTCCGATATGGTCAGTTCCCAGCGGTATGAACTGGCCGCCCGGCTCCGGGATCAGGTACAGAGCCTGCGGCAGCGGCTTGACCAGGCCCGCAGTTCCTGGGAACAGGAGGGCTACGCGGCAACGGTGGAAGAAGAGGATGTCCGGCGGGTTATTTCCGAAATGACCGGCATACCCCTGGAACGGCTTGGCCAGGGGGAATCCCGGCGGCTCCTTCATATTGAAGAAGACCTGCATAAAACCGTGGTGGGCCAGAACGAAGCGGTCCGGCGGGTAAGCCAGGCGGTCCGCCGTTCCCGGTCGGGGATTGCGTCCCTCCGGCGGCCCCAGGGGTCCTTTATCTTTTTGGGACCCACCGGGGTGGGAAAAACCCTGCTGGCCAAAGCCCTGGCGGACTACCTCTTCGGCTCCGCGGATTCCCTGGTCCGGATCGATATGTCCGATTTTATGGAAAAGCACAACGTTTCCCGGCTTACCGGTTCCCCGCCGGGCTATATCGGCTACGAGGAAGGGGGCGTCCTTACCGAACATATCCGCCGCAATCCCTACCGGGTGGTGCTCTTTGACGAAATCGAAAAGGCCCACCGGGATGTCTTTAACCTGCTTTTACAGATACTTGAAGAAGGGGAACTTAAGGATAACCTGGGGCACACGGTAAGTTTTAAAAATACCGTGATCATCATGACCAGCAACGCGGGAGTCCGGGAAATTTCCCGGGACAGCCGGCTGGGATTTTCTTCCTCACCGGGGTTCATGGACAGGAACGAAATTGAATCCGCCGCCCTTTCGGAACTGAAACGGCTCTTTAACCCGGAGTTCGTCAACAGGATTGACGACATCATTGTCTTCGAAACCCTTTCAAAAAAAGAGATAGAGCGGATCCTGGACATACAGCTTCTGGAACTCTCGGAACGCCTGGCGGAACAGCGGTTCTCCCTGACGGCCGGAGAGGCCGCCCGGCGTTTACTTATCGAAAAAGGCTGGGACCTGAAATACGGCGGCCGTCCCCTCCGCCGGGCGGTACAAAAAGAGCTGGAGGACCCCCTCTCCGTACTGCTGCTGGAAAGGGAATATCCCCCCGGAACGATCTTTTATGCCGGATGCCGGAAGGGCAAAATAACCATCAGGGCAAAAACCGCGGATCGGGAAACCGCGCCGGATACGCCCGCACCGGAAACGGCGAAGAAGCCCGCGCCGGAAACCCGGGAACTAACGGAGCTGCGGCATGATTACCCTGCCCGTCACCGGTGAGCCCGGAAGGGCTATCACCCTTAATCCCTCCAAAATTATCGCCGTGGGGCTTAACTACCGGGAGCATGTCAAGGAAAGCCTGACCTTTGGGGCAAAGTCCCTGGACGAGCCGAAGGAGCCCGTTCTTTTTGCCAAGACCCCCAATGTGCTCATCGGCTCCGGGGAGTACATTGTTATTCCGCGCCTGATAGACGACTATGGCTTTGAAGAACCCCGGACCGATCCCGAAGGAGAACTTGCGGTGATCATCGGAAAAGGGGGCCGGCATATCAGGGAGGAAGACGCCCTGGACCACGTGCTGGGCTATACCTGCTTTAACGACGTCAGCCAGCGGAACATCCAAAAGAGCGATCCCTCCGGCTGGTTCCGGGGCAAATCCTTCGATACCTTCGGCCCCGCGGGCCCCGCCGCGGCCCTTCGGGACAGTATCGATCCGGGAAAGCTCGGCATCCGTACCCGGATCAACGGCCGGATCGTCCAGTCCGGCAATACCCGGGACATGATCTTTCCCGTGCCCCGGCTTATCGCCTATATCTCAAAACAGTTTACCCTGGAACCGGGGGACCTGATCGCCACGGGCACTCCCGCGGGGATCAGCCCCGTCAAACCCGGAGACACGGTAGAAGTGGAAATAGAAGGGATCGGTATCCTGCGAAACCCGGTAATCGGGGAACCCGGCGGGGGCCGCGCTCCCCTGCCGTAATCCGGCAAGGATGCCGGATTACGGCGCGATGACGGCCGATGCCCCCGCGTTCCGGGTCCCGCCGGTCAGGGGTATGGGCGTTACCCTGGCGCCCTCGATCTTCCACACCAGGGCGGCAAAAGTACCTTCGCCGTTTAACTCAAACCCCGCCGCGTAGAGGACCGGCGGGCTCCCGCTTTCGGCAATACCCTTTGCCTCCGCTTCCCGGGTCCCATCGGTCAGGGGAATGGGCGTTACCCTGGAACCGCCGATCTTCCATACCGTGGCGGTCCACTTGTGGCTCCCGCTGTACTCCTTCCCCGCCGCGTAGAGACTATCCCCGCCGGCGGCAACGCCCCACGCCTGCGCGGGCCGCCTCCCGCCGGTCAGGGGGACGGGGGTTACCGCGGAACCGTCGATCTTCCACACCGTGGCGATCCAGTTATCGTCGGTATGTAATTCCCACCCCGCCGCGTAGAGGCTGCCTCCGCTTTCGGCAAGGCCCCACGCCTCCGCGTACCGCGTACCGCCGGGCAGGGGGACGGGCGTTACCGTGGAACCGTCGATCTTCCACACCATGGGCGCAGCGCCGCCGCTGTTTTCCTCGACCCCTGCCGCATAGAGGCTGCCCCCGCTTTCGGCAATACCCTTTGCCGCCGCGTTCCGGGTCCCGCCGGCCAGGGTGATGGGCGTTACCGTGGCGCCGCTGATTTTCCATACCATGGCGACCCGCGTACCGCTGTGGTACTCATACCCCGCCGCGTAGAGACTGCCCCCGCTTTCGGTAATGCCCCATGCCTCCGCTTCCCGGGTCCCGCCGGTCAGGGGGACTGGCGTTACCGTGGCGCCGTCGATCTTCCACACCATGGCTGCCTTAATGCCGCCGGTCTCCCACACCGTAGTGCCGCCGGTCTTTTCAAACCCCGCCGCGTAGAGGACCGGCGGATCGCCGCCCCCGCTTTCGGCAAGGCCATATACCTCCGCGGACCGCGTCCCATCGGTCAGGGGGACGG
>JAISDG010000111.1 GCA_031265015.1 Spirochaetaceae bacterium
GGCATGCCCGCAACCCTCTCGGAAATCGGCGTTGCCGAAAAAGATTTCCAGGCCATTGCCGGCAAGATCAGGAAATTTGACGAAGCCCGGGGGACCACCGGTAATTTCCTTCCTCTTACTTCGAAGGACGTGCTGGAAATTCTGAAACTGGCAAAATGAAGGGCGGGGTATTAGACCCACTGCAAATAACGGACGGGATGGAGAAGCGAAAAGGCAAGCGAAGCCGCGCAGCAAGCGAAGCCGTTCACTTGACATCCTTCCCGGCTTATGTGATCATGGAGTCATTATGTACGCTTTAGTTGAATTTAAAGGCAGACAGTATAAGGCCGAAAAAGGCGCCCTGCTTAAGGTTGACAGAATCGATGCCGAACCGGGCTCAAAGCTTGCTATTGATTCGGTGCTGCTCCTTTCCGGGGACGAAAAGGGGGTCACCGTGGGAGCCCCCTATGTGACGGGAGCCAGGGTAAGCGCCGTGGTTAAAAGCCATGCCAGGGACAAAAAGATCATTGTTTTCAAGTACAAGTCCAAGAAGGATTACCGGAGAAAACAGGGACACCGCCAGCATTATTCGGTCATCGAAATCGAAGACATTGTCGGAGCGTAAACTGTTATATAACCGATGATTGTCATTACGGTGGTTTTGGATGAATCGGGGCTGTTAAAAAGCTGCGATGTCCGGGGCCATGCCGGGGCGGGAAAACGGGGAACCGACATCGTCTGCGCCGCCGTTTCGGCGCTGGCCAGAACAGCCCTGGCCGTTCTGGCCGGCAGGGACGGAATTACCGCCGCTGGCGGGCCCGGCGGCCGGGGGGAATTTTTCCTGGAAATCAAAAGCCTGTCCGGCGCCGGGCGGGAGTTTTTGGCCGGAGCGGGAACCTTCCTGGTGGAAGGGTTCCGGTCGGTGGCCGCGGAATTTCCCCAAAACTGTACCCTGGACATACAAACATCGCGGGAAAGGCTCTGAAACTTCGGGTTTCAACTGAAGTTTCGGCGCTAACCTTAAGGATTTTGCTGAATGGAGGAACGATATGGCTCGGAAAAGAGGCGGAAGCGGAGCGAAAAACGGGCGGGACTCAAATCCGCAGTATCTGGGGGTTAAGACTTCCGGCGGATCCAGGGTAAGGGCCGGAACCATTATAGTCCGCCAGCGGGGAACGAAGATTCACCCGGGGGTCAATGTGGGCCGCGGCGGGGACGACACCCTCTTTGCCCTGGCGGAGGGGACCGTGTCCTTTACCCGGCGGCGGGGCCGGAAGCTGGCTTCCGTTGTTCCCGCGGAAACCTGATTCCCGGACGGTCCGTACCGCCCGGCGCAGCTCCCTTTAGGGTAATGAATCCGGGTAATTTTCTTCCGGGCAGCTTTTTATGGAAAAATTCGCCGACGAAGCGTTAATCGAAGTTTCATCCGGCAGCGGCGGCAACGGCTGCGTGGCTTTCCGCCGGGAAAAGTATGTTCCCAAAGGAGGGCCCTCCGGAGGGGACGGGGGCAGAGGTGGCAGCGTGATCTTCCAGGTCCGCCGGAACCTGCGGACCCTGGCCCATCTGCGGTACAAACACAGTTTTAAGGCGGAAAACGGCCGGGACGGCGAAGGCCGGGAGCGGAACGGCCGGGACGGGGAGGACGTGGTTATTCCCCTGCCTCCGGGAACGGTTCTGAAAGATCCGAATACCGGAGAACTTATCCGGGATTTTGGTCGGAGCGAAGGCAGCTTTGTGTTCCTGAAAGGGGGGAACGGCGGCTGGGGGAATGTCCACTTTAAATCATCGGTAAACCAGGCCCCCCGCAGGGCCCTGCCGGGCAAACCCGGCGGATACCGCTTCCTGAAGGCGGAACTGCAGATTATGGCCGACGTGGGGCTGGTGGGCTTTCCTAACGCGGGAAAATCCTCGCTCCTGGACGCGTATACCAACGCCCGGCCTAAAATCGCCCCCTACCCGTTTACCACCAAAATCCCCAATCTTGGAGTTTTAACCCTGGGCGGCGGCAGGCCCTGGAGCGGAAAGGGCCCGGGCGGGGAGCCGGATGGCCTGGACATTATCATCGCCGATATTCCGGGGCTTATCGAAGGCGCGTCCAGGGGGATTGGCCTGGGCCACCGTTTTCTTAAACATATTTCCCGGGCCGCGGCGCTGGTGTTTCTGGTTGATCTTTCGGAGGATGGTTTTCTTTCGGTCTTTGATATCCTCCGGGGGGAACTGGAAGCCTTTTCCCCCGAGCTAACGGCAAAACGGCGGCTCCTCTGCGGTTCCAAGCTGGACCTGGAGGGAGCGGAGGATGCCCTGGAACAGCTTAAACAGAAGTATCCCGGGGAAAAAGTGCTGGGGATTTCGGTTTTTTCCGGCGCGGGATTAAAGGAACTGGCCGCGGAGCTGGGGGCTTTGGTGGACGAATCTTCCGGAAAAACGAAATGAAACTCGCGATCCTCGGGGGAAGTTTTAACCCTATCCACCTGGGCCACCTCTATCTGGCGGATACGGTTCTTTCCGCCCTGGGGATTGACCGGCTTATCCTGACCCCCGCCAATATTTCCCCCTTTAAGCTGCATGGAGCGGAGGCTGGGGCGGAATCCCCTCCGCCGGCATCCGGCCGGGACCGGCTGGACATGGTTCTTGCCTCGGTAAGCGCGGACCCCAGGATCGGCGTGGATGATCTGGAACTCCGCAGGGGGGGGGGTGTCCTATACGGTGGATACCCTGAACGAAATCATTGACCGGTACCGGCCCGGCGGAAAGCCTGTCCTGGTCCTGGGGGACGATGCGGCGGAAAATTTTTCCCTCTGGGCCAGGGCCGGGGAAATTGTCCAAAAGGCGGACATCGTCATTGCCCGGCGGACGGCTTTTCCCGCTTCGGGGACGAATGTCCCGGATTTCCCCTTTCCCCATACCCGTTTACAGAACGAAATTATGGAAATTTCCTCCGGGATGGTCCGGGAACGGATCTCCGAGGGAAAGGCCTGGCGTTACCTGGTACCCCGGGGCGCCCGGCTTATTATCGAAGACCGGGGCCTTTACGGAGCCGTTCCCCCGGCCGCCGCGCCGGGGCTGCCTCCGGCGGGCATCTTATCCCTCACAGCCCGGGTGGAAGACGCCGTCCGGACGGCCCTTTCCCCCGGACGTTTTATCCATTCCCGGAATACCGCCCTGCTGGCCCGGGACCTGGCCCGGCGTTACAGCCTGGACGGGGAAGCGGCGTACCTGGCGGGAATTGCCCACGACATGGCAAAGGACCTTACCGGGGAGGAAATTCTTGCCCTGGCGGAGCGGGATGGTTCCGTGACGGAAAGGGAACGGAAAAATCCCGGCCTGCTGCACGGGCGGGCTGCGGCGGTCTTGCTGCGGGAGCGCCTGGGCATACATAATAGGGATGTGCTGGAAGCGGTATCATTCCATACCACCGGAAGGGCGGGGATGGGTCCTTTGGCCCGGGTGGTATTTATTGCTGATAAAATAGAAGTTTCCCGGAAGAACATACACCCGCGGTTTCGGGACCTGGCCGGAAGCGCCGGCCCGGAGGACAGTCTGGAAGGACTGTTCCGGGCGGTACTGGAAGATAATGTCCGCTGGCTTAAGCGGCAGGGCCTGGAGCCGGCGGAAGAAACCCTGGGGCTGCTTCCGGCCTTTCACGGGAACCCGGCGGAGCGGTCATGAAAAGAAGCGCCGATTACAACAAATACAAGGCCGACGCAAGCGTTGTTTTACTCCTGGTAATCCTTCTTGTGGCGGCGGCGGGCGTTTTACTTGCCCTCAATGTCATCCGTTCCGATCCGATTGAAGAAGCCCTGGTAAGCGAAGAGGTGATCAACATCCTCTTTGTCCTGGAAAAGGAGGGCGCCCCCCTGGGTTCCTATGTGGTGATGTATTCACCCGTAAATAACCGGGCCGCGGCCATCTCCGTACCCGGCGATGTGGGGCTTATCCTTAAAACCTCGGACCGGGTAGACCGGATCGATTCGGTTTATGATCCCGGGAATATCGAAACCTTTCAGCGGGAAATAGAAGGGCTCCTGGAACTGAAAATCGCCTATTCGGTGGTTTTTGAAACGGAGAAACTCTCAAAAATCATAGACGTCATAGAAGGGGTGGAGATATTTATTCCCAACGCCATAGAGATCTACGGGGAGGAGCCCCTGCTCTTTCCCTCGGGAAACACCAGGCTGGACGGCGACAAGGGAATAACCTACATTACCTGCGAACTTCCCGGAGAAGACCGGAACGAGGCGAACATCAGGATAGAACGGTTTTTTCTGGGGTTCCTCGAAAGTCTGGGTGAAAGCAGCCCCCTCTTTAAGAATTCCTCCCTGGGCCGGTATTTTTATCCCCTGCTTAAAACCGGCATGAACAGCCTTACCCGGCGGCGGTTCTTTGAGGCCCTGGCCGCCCTGGACGTTGACCGGATAAGCATCCAAAGCGTGGCGGGCAATTACCGGGAAGTGTCGGGCCGGCAGCTTCTGTTTCCCTACTACGACGGGACGGTTATCAAGGACGTGGTCCGCCAGGCCCAGCGGAGCCTTTCCCAGCGGACCCAGGGTACCCTGGTGGAGCGGATTTTTACCGTGGAAATACTGAACGGAACCACTACCACGGGTCTGGCGGGCCGGACAGCGGAGCTTATCCGGGGTTTCAACTATGATGTGATCGCCACCGGTAACGCGGACCGGAACGATTATGAACAAACGGAGATTATCGACAGGACGGGGCTGGAAAACGTAGTTGCCACCTTTGCCGGGGTTATCCAGTGCGGAAATATACGGTTTGAGTCACGGCTGTCCGATGAACTGACCGATCCGGGGCCCGCCGTCAGGAACAGCGAATACCGGGCGGATTTTACCCTGGTAATCGGAAGGGATTTTAATGGACGGGTTGTCACGGGAAATTAAAGGGCCTGAATTTCGGCCCGCTGCGGATATTGCCAAACCGGACCGTCTTTCCGGCGGCCGGACCGGGGACGAGGAGTCCCCGGTATATATCAGGGCAATTTGCGCCCTGCTGGAAGAACATAACGGACAGGAAGTCGTTGCCCTGGATCTTCGGAAACTCCATAGCTGGACCGATTTTTTTGTTATCGCCACCGTTACCAGCATAACCCATCTGCAGGGCCTGCTGCGCCATATCAGGGATTTTGCCGCGGAACAGGATATGCCCTTGTTCCGGGGACAGTGGAAAAACGGCGGGGAAAACGGCTGGAGCCTTGTCGATACGGGAACGGCTATTATCCATTTGATGACGGCCCAGACCAGGGAATTTTACGAACTGGAGGAACTGTGGAACGCCGCTGAACGGATATATCCCTGATTATTCGTCAAAATCGTCATAATCCACATCTTCTTCATAGTCGTAGTCGTCTTCTTCGTCAAAATCGTCGTCATCATCGTCAAAATCATCATCCTCAAAGTCATCGTCAAAATCATCGTCCATATCGTCAAAATCATCGTCGTCCGCAAGATCGTCTTCATCCCCCGCGTCATCGCTCAGGATAAAGGGATAGGGATATTCACAATTTTCCAAGACAGTACGCACGGGTTGTAATTCAAGTTCCTCCATAACATTCTCCATGTATGTATAGTTTCCTCCCTCTGAACATAAAAGAGTAAATCAGATTCTGTCAAGTCTTTGGCTTGATTCCCTGAAAAATATAGTAAAAAATAACCCATGATTCAATCAATAGCCGGGGAGAAATATACCTGTAAAGCCCCGGGTAAAATCAACCTCCATCTGCTGATCGGGGAAAGGCGGCCCGACGGCTTCCACAACCTGGAAAGCGTCTTTACCGCCCTGGATTTTGCCGATACCCTGGTTTTTTCCCTTTCCGGGGAAGCGGGAAAAACCGTTCTTTCCATGAAAGCGGAAGATCCTCTTCTGGAACTTATCCGCCGGGGGCAGGTTTTTGAACCCATAGCCGCCGAAAAAAACCTGGTTTACCGGGCCGTGGAGCTGTTTCGGCAAAAAACGGGTTTTTCCCGGGCCGTCGCGGTGGAGGTGACCAAGCGCATTCCCCCCGGTTCCGGCCTGGGGGGCGGTTCTTCCGACGCCGCCGCGGCCCTTCTGACCCTGAACGGCCTGGCCGCATCTTCGGGCGCCGGCCCCCTCTCCGCGGAGGCCCTGCTGGAGGCGGCGGCGGAACTGGGGAGCGATGTTCCCTTTTTTGTCCACGCCGCCGGGAACAGGGCCGCCTGTGAAATTTCCGGCCGGGGGGACCGGATCAAACCCCTGTCCCCTCCCCCGCCCCTGGGGGTGCTGCTGGCCTTTCCCGGTTTCGGGATCCATACCGGGGGCGCTTTCGGCCTGCTGGATGCCGCCCGCCGGGAAAATCCCGCAGGCTTTTTCGTCCCCCGGTCCGGGGTAAACCTTAACGGTTCCTGGCCCGGGCCGGAAACCTGGGATTTTTCCAATGATTTTCTGGGTCTTTTTCTGGACCGGGGGGCGGAAGGGGAAAAGACCCTGTACCGGAGAATGCTGGCGGACCTTAAACGGGCGGGGGCTTCCTTTACGGGCCTTTCCGGGTCCGGTTCCGCCTGTTTTGGGATCTTTGACAGTCCGGAAGGGGCTCTTGAGGCAAAAAAAAGGCTCCCGGGAACTCCTTATACGCTTCACGCAACGTTTTTTCTTGCGTCCCGGGTAAGACAGGATTACAATACAAGGTACTGAACCTTAAGGAGAAAGCGGTACCGATTCGTGTTACCTGCTTTATAGGAGTGAGCCGTGGAAATAACCGACATCCGTGTTCGTAAAGTGGCAGGAGAGGGAAAGCTGAGGGCCTATGTAACCGTTACCTTTGACGACTGTTTTGTGGTTCACAATGTAAAAATAATAGAGGGTAAAAGCGGAGTTTTCATTGCCATGCCCAGCCGTAAGACCCGGTCGGGCGAATACAAGGATGTGGCCCATCCCATCCATCCCGAATTCCGCTCGGAACTGCAAAAAAAGATCCTGGACAAGTACGATTCCGGTAACGTCCAGGACGACATGTCGATGGACCTGTGACAGTCGTCGTTTAGCGGGTATTCGCCGGAAAACAAGGTAATGGCACTTCCGAATTTAAAAATACCCGCGGACAGACCCGGACCGGCACGGACAAAAGCA
>JAISDG010000115.1 GCA_031265015.1 Spirochaetaceae bacterium
CAGGGGATCAAGGTAACCGGTTCGATTCCTGTTTCCGAAACCGGAAAACTGTACAAACTGCAGGTTGGGGCCTACCGTCTTCCCCGGAATGCCGGCAACGCCGCCGCCGCCCTCAAACGGCTTGGCTTTAATCCCGGCAGTGAACAATGCGGAAGTTTGATCCGGGTATTTATAGACAGGGTCCGCGCGTCCCAGGTGCGGTCATTTGTTGATCGCCTTGCCAACGCCGGTTTCCGGGAAGTAATCATCCGGGAAGCCGGTCCTGCCGTACCCCGGGACCGGGAAAGGCTGTCCGCGGCTTCCGGGCCGGCCGTGCCCATGCCGGGAACCGATAACGCCGGCTCCGGCAGCGCAGCGGTTTCCGCTTCCGGCCCTGCGGCTGCCGGCGTTCCCGCAGTGGATGTTCCGGCGGAACCAATGGGACCGGTCAAAATCGATCTTTCGCGCAGGACCGAACTGCTCTGCAGATCCTGGCGTTCCCTGACCCTGAACGGGGAAAATATCCGGGGGACAGGACCCGATAATATTATTACCTTTTCCGCCGATGGAACCTACTCCATCACCTATCTGGACAACCACCGTTCCGACGAAGGCCTGTGGGAATGGAAAGACGATGAATCGGCGGATGTCCTCTATACCTGGGACAACTGGAAATCCAGCGCCGTTGATAAAATTCTGGAACTGACGGAAACAAGATTAAAAGATCAGTGGGGTGTTGAAAACCTGGAGGAACCGCAAGTCTGGGTATCGGAACCGCATCACTCCATTCCGTAGCTTTTCAGTTTATTCAGTATTGTTTTCCGGGTAATCCCCAGCTCCTGCGCCGCTTTGGTCCGGTTGCCCCCATGCCGGACCAGTGCCGCTAGGATGGCGTTTTTTTCGATGTCGTCCAGCAGGATCGGCGGATCGCGGCGCGGCTCCGCAGATTCCGGGCCCACCGGCTCCGGCGCGGCTTCGCTTCCGGCGCCGTGATCCGCACTTACCCCCTCATCAGAAAGCGCGGCGGGCGCGGATGCATCCGGGGTTTCATGCCGGGACAGGGGAACATGGATGTCAATGTCTCCCGGTTCTATGGTTTCCCCCTCGCAGAAGATCAGCGCCCGTTCCAGAATGTTTTCCAGTTCCCGTACATTGCCGGGAAAATCATACCCCGCGATTTTTCCCCGGGCGGCGGGACTTAACAGCCGGGCGGACCGGCCCATGCGGGAGCAAAGCTTGCCCAGCAAAAAATCCGCGAGCAGCGGGATGTCTTCCCGCCGTTCCCGAAGCGGCGGAAGGTGCAGGCGGAACACGTTGAGCCGGTAGTAGAGATCTTCCCGGAAGCTTCCTTTCCTGACCAGGGCTTCCACATCCCGGTTGGTAGCGGAGATGATCCGGGCATTGACGGGAATGTCGGTAATGCCCCCAAGGCGGCGAATTTTCCGCTCCTGCAAAACCCGCAGAAGTTTAACCTGGAGGGGCATGGGCATTTCTCCGATTTCGTCCAGAAAGATGCTGCCCCGGCCGGCCAGTTCAAAGAGACCCTGACGGCGTCCCGCCGCTCCGGTAAAGGAGCCTTTTTCGTGGCCGAAGAGTTCGCTTTCCATAAGGGATTCGTGGATGCCGCCGATATTTACCGCGGCAAAGGGTTCGTCCCTGCTGGCGCTGCGGCGGTGAATTTCCCGGGCGGCCACTTCCTTGCCCGAGCCGCTCTCGCCGGTAATCAGCACCGTTACATCGGTACCGGCAAGTTTATTGATCTGGGCGGAAAGGCTTTGCATGGCGGGACTTTCGCCGATAAGGGCCGAACCTTCCCGGTGATTTTTACCCGCGGCCCGGCGGCGGCTTTCGGCGGCTATCAGGTTTTCCCGGCGGCGGTTATCAACCAGTGAACGGATCTTGATAATAAGTTCCGCCGGGTCCACCGGTTTTGAAAGATAATCCCTCGCCCCCGATTTAAGGGCCTCCACCGCGTCGGCAATCTGGCCATGGGCGGATATCATGATCACCGGAACAGGAAAGCCCTTTTCCTGTATTTGTTCCAGAAGTTCCTGGCCGTTCATACCGGGAAGCCGCAGATCCAGCACCGCGGCGTCAAAGGTTTTTTCTTCCAGCAGGGCGAGGGCTTCTTCCCCGGACGCGGCCGCCTCGGAATCAATATCCTCCAGGGAAAGATACTTTTTAAGGGACTCCCGGATATTCCGTTCATCGTCCACAATCAGAATTCTCATGTCCAAGCCGCTCCGCGGCGTATACTATCATTTTCCTTGCACTCGCGGCCCGAAGGGACGCATGTAGCCGCCCCACGGCGTATACCATCATCTTCCCTGCAGTCACGGCCCGAAGGGACGCCCTCCTGGGCGTTTGGCATGCCGGGCAGCAGTATCCTTACGGTGATTCCCGGGCCGCCGGCCCCCTTGTCGGGCCCGGCGGTATCGGCGCGGCGTTCAAGAACGATTGTACCGCCCGCGGCTTCAACAAAACGCCTGCCCACCGCCAGTCCTATGCCGGTGCCGGCGCTTTTGCTGGTATAAAACGGATCAAAGGCCCGCTGCATGTCTTCCGGGGGCATACCCTTGCCCCGGTCGCTGATGGTAATGATAACTTTACCGCCCTCTTTTTTAATCCCGGCGCTGATAGCTTCTTCCGGCCCGCCCGCCTCCAGGGCGTTGCGGAGGATGTTTTCAAAAACAGACCGTGCCCTCTCGCCGTCCATCCGGATCCGCAGGTCCCGGTTTACGTCCGGGGCAAGGATGGAACGGCCGCAGAGCCGCCGGGAACTTTCTTCGATAATTTCCGCGGGATACAAAGGTTCGGGACTTCCCGCAGGATCCCGCAGATAATCATTTACCCGGTAGGTCAGCGCCGCCAGGCGATCCACTTCTTCTTCTATGCGGGCGATTTCTTCAGCCCCTGCCGCGGCGCCGGCCTCCGTACCGGAGGTCACCATCCCGGAGGCCGCCGTTCCGGCGGTTATTTTTTTAAGGATCCCCGTCTGCAGTTTTATGGAATGGAGCGGGTTTTTGATTTCGTGGGCCAGCGTACTTGCCGCGGTTCCCAGAACTACCAGGTTTTGCTGGGCCTCAATACGCTCACGGTATTCAATGTTCCGTAAAGAAAGAATTCGTATTGAAAGCGCCAGAATCAAAAGGGCAATGATACTTACCGGGTACAGAAAACCGGTAAAGACGACGGTATTCCAATAAGCGCTGTGACTAATGTCGATGTACACATAGTTCCCCCCGGAGAAGGCGTTGAAAAACCAGAACTGGCGGTTGCGCTGGGACCCCTGCTGGGCATCATCGTGGTGGTTATTGCCGCGGCCGGGATCCCGGGGAAAACTTTCACCCGGTAAGCCCTGTCCGGCGGCGCGGGGGGGCGGTTTTTCGTTACGGATCACAAACCGTACGGCCCGGCTGTGACGGTCCGGAATGGTATAGCGGTTAAAGCGCCGGGGAGCTTCACCGTCCAGCAGGGAAAGATCAAAACGATCCGGCACGCTGCCCCATCGGTAGAGCAGGGAAGTATCGGGCGCGTACACCGCAAAACCGGTTATCCGTTCCCGCAGTATTTCGCTGTCTTCAATGGCCGCGCCAAAACTGTCGTAATCCCGCAGGCCGGCAAAGAG
>JAISDG010000002.1 GCA_031265015.1 Spirochaetaceae bacterium
GGCCGCAGGAGGGCCGAGGTGCAGACCGAAACTTTATCCGCCCCGGCGTTCATGGCCTGCCGCATATCCTCCACGGTCCTGATGCCGCCCCCGACGCAGAGGGGGATAAACACTTCCTCAGCCACCTGCCTGACGACGGCCAGCAGGGTGGCCCGGCTTTTGTAGGACGCGCCGATGTCAAGAAAGACAAGCTCGTCCGCGCCTTCGTCGTTGTAGCGCCGGGCCAGTTCCACCGGATCCCCCGCGTCCTGGATTCCCTTAAACCGTATTCCCTTAACAACCCTGCCGTCGTCCACATCCAGGCAGGGGATGATTCGCTTGGCCTGCACGGCTTACCCCCGCACCCAGTTTTCCAGCAGCCGCAGGCCCGCGGGGCCCGACTTTTCCGGATGGAACTGTACCGCCGCCAGTTCCCCCTTCTCCACCGCGGAGCAGTACCGTACATAATATTCCGCTTCGGCGGAGACCGCCCCGCTGTCATCGGGGGCGGCGTAATAGGAATGGATATAATAAAAAAAGGAATCGGCGGGCAGCCCCCGGAAAAGCCGGGAGCCGTTTTTGGCCGCGGTCTGGTTCCAGCCAATCTGGGGTATTTTCCGGCCCGGGAAACGTCTAACCGTTCCGGGAAGTACCCCCAGGCCTTTTACCGCCCCGTTCCCCGCGGACGCGGACGTGCCCGCATTTGCGGACGCATCCACGTCCGCCGGAACATAGCCCGCTTCTTCCGAATACTCAAGCAAAAGCTGCAGCCCGATGCAGATTCCCAGAAAGGGCCTGTCCGCGCCGATCCATTCCCGCAGGACCTGGGCGTAGCCCGATTGTTCCAGCGTTTCCATGGCGGTGGCAAAGTGCCCGTCCCCGGGAAAGATGATCCGGTCAAAGGGAGAAGACGGGGCGCTTCCGTCCGCCGCGGTCCGCAGTTCCTCAGGGCCGGCGGCAAAACGGGCCGGTACGCCCAGCCGCTTCAGGGCGTTCATCACCGATCCCAGATTGCCCGCGCCATAGTCAATGACGCCTATCATGCTTTGCCCAAGCCGGCGCTTAAGCCGGCGCTCAAGCCGGCGTCCACGCCCGCGCTCAAGCCAGCGTCCACGCCCGCGCTCAAGCCAGCATTCCCTTGGTGGAGGGGATCAGATCCGCCGACCGGGGATCGGTTTCGCAGGCTTCCCGGAGTGCCCGGGCGGCGGCCTTAAAGATCGCTTCTATTTTGTGGTGATCGCTTCGGCCCCGGAGTACGTCCAGATGCAGGGCCATCCCCGCGGCGGAGGCAAAGCTCTGCCAGAAATCTTCCACCGTATCAACCTGAAAAGACGAGGACCCTGATTTCTGATCCGAGGACACCAGGGGTATTCCCGAAAGGCCGCCGGAAAAAACAAGAAAGCCCCGGCCGGAAATATCCACCGCGGCCCGGACCAGGGTTTCGTCCATGGGATACAAACAGCTGCCGGTCCGGCGGATGCCCCGCTTGTCTCCCAGGGCTTTGGCAAAACACTGGCCCAGGACAATGCCCGTATCTTCCACCAGGTGATGCTGATCCACTTCCAGATCGCCGGAAGCCCGTATCTCCAGATCAAAAAGCCCGTGCCGGGCAAAGGTGTTAAGCATGTGTACCATAAACCCCACGGGATAAACCAGCTTTGCCCCGCCCCTGCCGTCCAGATTCAGCTTAACGGCGATGTCCGTCTCTTTGGTAGACCGGGTAATTTCAGCGCTCCGCTCCATGACGCCTCCTTGTTTCCGTCCTGTCCGCTTTATTCAAGGGCCGCGGCGTCCGGTTTCTTTCCCAAAATTTTGTTCAGGATCAGGTACAACACGCAGGCCGATCCCAGGCTGACGATCATGGCGGCGGCCATTCCCGCCGCGTTATTGGAAAGCCCCGGCGCGACAAAGGAAGCGACATAGGCGGTGGACTTGACATTAAAGATACCCACCGTAAGCCCTCCCAGGCCCGCCGCCGCCAGGGCCGCGGCAAAGAGCGCTTTGGAAGAAAGCATAAAGGGATAGGCCGCTTCCACATAGGTTCCGAAAACCATGTTGATAAAAAATCCCACCGAGGCCGCGGGCCGTTCGCTGAACTGCCGGGGGGCGATAATGTTCGCCAGGGTGATTCCCGCGGAAACCATGACCAGGGAACACATGTCCACCGCGCCGAGGAAACTAAAGCCGTACTTTTCCATTTCAAAGAGGGCAATGGGAAGTATCGCCGCGTGGTACACTCCGGCCATAATTGCCGGCCATATCAAAAGGCCGGCGATAAGTCCGCAGAGGGGGGCGTTAATTTCCAGAGCCCAGTTGATGACACCCCGGACGCCGTTACCCAGGTACAGGGCCAGGGGGGCAAGGAAAAAAAACACCAGGAGTCCCGCGGCCAGCCCCGAGAGGCCCCCGCCCACGATATTGGCGGTGGTCCCGGGCCATCCCTTGCCCAGGGCAAAGAGTATCGAGTAATGGATAAATATTCCCGCCAGGATACCGCCGATAAGCCCGCCCAGAATGCCCCCTCCGGCGGAAAGGATCCCCGCCGCCACGCCGCCGACGATGCCCACTTCGTTGTGGCCGGAGATCTGCCGGGCTGCCACCGCGGCGATGATCACCGGCAGGATGTCCAGCAGCTTTTGCTGGATGGTTTCAAAGAGCGCGGTAATGCCCGCTTCGGGCGCGGCCTTGACGAGAATCTGCCATACCGCCAGGGAAAGGGCGGTGGCGATAAAACCGGGCAGGGAGGCCATCAGGATGCCCCGGACATTGATCCGCTTAAAGGGGCTTCCCGAAGCGCCGGAACCTTCCACGCTGCCCAGCGCCGGGCGGTACTTAACGCCGAAATGTTTGGCAAAGGCCACGGCGCTGGCAATGGCCCTGGTCCGGTTGGTGGTGCCGGTGGTTCCCGAAACCGCGGCCATCCTGACCCCCATGGCCTGGGCCCTGGAGGTGGAGGAACCGCCGGTTCCGGTCACGGGGATTCCCGCCTTTGCCGCCGCTTCCACGGAAAGCCGGTTGATCCCCTCGGGGTCCGCGCTTATCATCACCAGGGCTTCGATTTCCTTTTTGGCGATTTCATCCGCCATGACCGCGTCCGCCGCTTTGGCCAGGACATTTATTTCCTGCAGGGGTTTTGTTTCCGATACGGTAAAAACGCCCTTTTCAATCGTCCACAGGGAAGCGGGAACGCCGGGCTTGACGCCGTCCATGGGTTGATTAACCGCCACAAACAAAACTCTGGACAGTTCTATATCCGCCGCTTCCAGCTGCTTCTTCATTTCCGCCAGCAGGGCCCCGGGATCCTTTCCCCCCAGGTTGTACAGATTTCCTCCGCTGCTTCCGATAAGCGCCGCTTTCTTCATCAAACCGCCTCCTTATTCTTGTATCCGCCTAAGGGACTACTTTCCGCAGATCGTATTCCACGATATCCCCCGCCCCAAGCTTTTTGAGCCGGGGGATTAAGCCGGGAATTTCACTTCTTTTAACGGCGATTTTTACCGCGTAGCCGCTTTCACCGTAGAGGGGCGCCACCGTGGGGCTGCGCATCGCGGGCAAAGAGGCTACGATTTTTTCAAAGCCCTGTTTGGGCAGATTCATTTCCAGCATCACCCGCTCCCTGCCGTCCAGTACGGCCCGGAAGAGCATGACGAGTTCTTCAATGCGGCTTCGTTTTTTATCGTCCGCCATAGCCGTTTTGGAGGCGGCAAAGCAGGTGGAGGATTCCAGCAGGGTCGATACAACGCGGAGGCCGTTGTCTTTTAAGGTCCGGCCCGAGGAAGTATTGTCCACGATCATGTCCGCGTCATCGGGGGGGAATACCTCGGTGGCTCCGTAGGTTCGGAGAATGCGGTACCGGTAGCCCTGACGCTTAAGCCAGTTTTCCGCAAGCCGGACATATTCGGTGGCCACCACCAGTTTTTTTTCTTTCAGCGCATCATTGCCAAGTTCCAGGGGCGCGGCGGCCACAATAGAAACCCGGTCAAAGCCCAGGTCCAGCACGTTTTCCACGTCCGCGCCGCTTTCCAGAATCCAGTCAAGACCGGTAAAGCCCGCGTCGTGGCTTCCCAGTTCCAGAAGCTCCGCCACATTCTGGGGTTTCATGATCTTGATATCAAGCCAGTCCGCTCCCACGGCAGGCCTGTAGGTACGATCCGCCATGGCGATGGGAAAGCCCGCTTCGGCAAAAAGACGGAACACGTTGTCAAAAGTACGGCCCTTGGGAATCAGGACCCGGAGTTTTTCCATAGCGGGTTTACCCTATCATAAACTGCGGTCTTTGGGTAGAAGATCGTAGAAGGTTTCCGCCCGCAGCCCCGTCAGCGCCTGAAACCGTTCTTCCAGCGCGGCGCCCCGCCTGCCGAAGATACCGGGATTGGCCGCGAGGTACCCAAGGACCGCGTCGGTATACGATCCCTCCGCCGTTTCCCCGGCATTCCGCAGCCGCCTTTCCTGATACAGGACATACCAGGGCCGTATGTATTCCCGGAAGTACCTGTCCGTTTCCCCGGGCCGCTGCTGGAGCAGATAGGCGGTCGCCTCCGCGGCCAAAAGCCCCCGGTCCTCAAGGACATTGTATTCCCGGTACACCAGGGCGGTCCGGATAAAATCCTGCTCGGGGGAACTTAAGGAATCGAAAAATTCGTTACACAGGTTCTGCACTTCCGGCATGGTAAACTGAAGGCCGTGGACCGTTTCGTGAACATAGTACACCGGCAGCCGGTTCCGGGATTCTACCGACAGGGCGATGAGCGCCCCCCGGCCCTCGGCATAGCGGCCGTTATCATCAAGGATGATCCCCCGGGCAACGAGGATATCCCGGAGAAAAAGCTCGGAGGGATTAAGGGGAAAACTTTCTTCCCGGGCCAGCTGGAAAAACCGGGCCAAATCCCGGGCGCGGTAATCGTGGGCAAACCAGTCCCGCAGATCCGCGATGGCTTCATCTTTTGCCAGGGTTCCCGCGAAGCCCGGTTTTTCGGTAAAAAAGGCCAGCCGTTTTAAAAACCGGGACTGGACGGTAAAACTTTCGCTGATAAGGTAAAGGATGTCCGGATACAGGTTAAAGGTAAAAAGTTCGTATTCGGCGTTCCGCCAGCGGGACCGCGGGTAGTACATCATGGTTCCCAGATCCGCGTTTACGGGGACCAGGGGATCATCCTTAAGGCTTACGTCCACCCGGACCGCCAGAATTTCCACGCCCTCCGCTTCTATGGTAATTTCTTCCGGCAGCGCTCCCCAGCGCAGGCTCTGGAACACCAGGGGCCGGCCGGAAAAATTTTTCGGGTAAAAGTCAAACAGCTCCGGAGCGCCCGCGGCGGCGTTTGTATCCGTACCGGATGGTACATCCGCCGCGGAACCGCGCCAGGTTAAGATGCCGGGCTTTGCGTCCGCAGGGGCCCGGTAGTGGATCGAAAGGACCCACTTGGGGGGAACTTCCGGCGCGCCGGCTTCCAGGAAAGCAGCCCGCAAATCCGCGGCGGGGACGGGCCGGATACGCCAGAGCGGCCCTTCCCGTTCCCCCCCGTAGAGCCGGTCAAAGGTCCAGGCGGTAACCGGTTCGGCAGGGACCGGCTCCACCGCCGGCGGCGCCGTTTCCCCTTTACAGGCAGGGCCGAGCACGGCCAAAAACAGCAGGACAAGGCATCTTCCCGCGTGACGGATTATCGTTCCATATCTTTCTTTTCTTTTTTCCATGTTTGCTCCTTTTATCAGCCCTTCCTGATGCACAGCTCCCCCACCGCGGCGATTCCCCGGCCGGCCATATAGTCCGCAATCCCCGCGGTAATTTCGTTCATAAGCCGGGGATGGGCAAAGGTGGCGGAACCGACCTCCACCGCCGCCGCTCCGGCCATCAGGAATTCCAGGGCGTCTTCCGGAGAGGCAATACCCCCCATGCCGACAATGGGAACCGGCGGCCCCTTTTGCGGGGGTTCACGGAGCGCTTCCCACAGTTCCCAGACCATGCGGAGGGCCAGGGGCCTGATCGCGGGGCCGGAAAGGCCGGCGGTGGTATTGTCGAAGACCGGCCGCCGCCGCCCGGTGTCGATAGCCAGGGCCTGGAAGGTGTTTACCAGGGAAAGGGCGTCCGCCCCGGCATTGACGCAGGCCCGGGCCACCCCGGCAAGATCCGGGGCATTGGGGGAAAGCTTTACCATCAGGGGCTTGCGGGCCGACGCTTTCCTGACCGCCGCCGTCAGTTCCGCCGCCGCCGCGGGTTCCAGGCCGAACCGCATGCCGCCGGCTTTGACGTTCGGACAGGAAATGTTCAGTTCTATCATATCGACGGAACTTGTATCCAGGAGCGCCGCGCCGCCGGTATATTCGTCCCGGTCCGATCCGGAAAGATTGGCGATCACCACCGGTCCCAGCGAGCGAAGGCGGGGAAGCTCCTTTTCAAGAAAGGCGGGAATACCGGGATTTTCCAGGCCGATGGAATTCATCAGCCCCGAAGGAGTTTC
>JAISDG010000040.1 GCA_031265015.1 Spirochaetaceae bacterium
CTTTTGGAACGACAACGGCGAGACCATGGATCTGGCCGCCGAAGATTTTGGCAAGGCGATAGAATGTGATCCCAACATGGCCGACGCGTATCTGAACCGGGGTATAGTGAAATGCGCCAGGGCCACGGACAGCCACAACTTTATAAAGACAATCCTCGCGGGGAAAGCTACCGATGAGGCCCAGCGGGTATTGCTGCTGGCCCAGCTTGAACACATAGGGGGCCATGACTATGTCCCTCAGTTTGACGCCCTGCTGCGGGGGCTCCGTTCCAACCGGGACGAGGCCGAGAGTCTTATGGCCAAGAGTTTAGTCCTTTTCGTCCACAACGATGCCGGGGAAGCCATCGAAGACCTGTCCCGCGCCATTGCCCTTAATCCGGACAACGCGGAGGCCTTCTATCAACGGGGCCTTGCCTATGCCCTGATGGGGGAAACGGACAAAGCCATTGCGGACTACGAGCAAACCTGTGTCCTGGACCCGGACCACCGCAAAGCCGGCGAAAAACTGGAGGAACTGCTGAAAAGCCGGAAATAACCGCACTTCCTCATTACATGCGCCGTTCCGTCAAAATTCGGCGCTCCCCGAAATACCTACCTTTTGCCCGGTTTTGCGATATTTAAGCAAGGGAAACAACGTTACTGGTGTTTTTCAGGCGATTTTCGGAAATTCCACAATGTTGAGCTTTTTTACACCCGGAAGAGGTGTAAAAAAGCCGTGAGCAAAAGGAGCGGCTGTGTCCGAGCGGAGCGTTGTCCCCATAGATCAGATTCTTCCTAATAAACTGCCATTGGTTGCCCTTATGGGGCGTCCCATTTCCCCGGGAATTTTTTACCCCGAAGGCGGACGGCGTTAAAACTGGTGGTGTAGAGCGGCGAGGCATTGTAAAACAGGGCGGCTTGTATTACGGTATGTTCACAAGGGGAACAAGAGATGCGTAAAATTGTTTTTGTTTTGGCGCTTATTATCCTTCAATTTTCTTATGTCTTTGCCGGCGGCGAAGAAGAAGATGATCCCGGCGTGGAGAGCAGATATGTTCTGGGCGCCGGGTTTACCTGGGCAAATAATCCCCGTTTACTGGGCGGACACTTTGATTTTGGAATTGTTTTGTACAGAAGGATATTGTACATACAAAATGATTTTTTATTACGCGCAGGCGGTTTGGCTGTAGATGGCAGTGACTATAGCGTTTTTACCTTGTCCGACAAGATAATTTTTGGCCGCAATTCTGAAAGTCCTTTAAAAATATATACTTATTTTGAAGGCGGTTTAGGCATATATGGGAACGATGCAAAACAATTTTTTGCGGATTCCGCCGCTGTAACCTTTGGCTTTGGGGGAGGCGGCGAGATTAGTTCCGAAGAGTTTGGGGGATTATATTTTGAGGTTGGGTATTTGGGTCAAAAAACCAGTTTGAAATATCCAGTAAGCGGCGTGATACTACAAACCGGCTGGAGAATATTTTTTTAAACCCGCATAAACGCCGCCTTGTCAGCGCCGGAAAAAAAGAGTATAAGAAACGGCATGAAGACCGTCTTCCGGCAAAGCCTTGTGGTGCTGACGTTAAGCGCACTGGGGCTTTCCCTGTCTTTTATGGTTTCCGTACTCCTGTTTATGGATTCCCTGTATTATGAAGTCAATGCCCGCAATATACGTGACACCGCCCGGCTTGTTCTTTCGGCTCTGCCGAAGGAACAACTGGGCGCGTGTTTTGACAGCGGCACGGCGGGGATTCCACCTTCGGCGGAAAGCGGGATCCCCTGGATGGGGGAGCTCCCGGCGGCGTACCGGCTTACCCTTATCGGCAAAGACGGCGCGGTTCTGGCCGATTCCCGCTTTCCCAAGGAAACGCTTTCCAACCACGCCGGCAGGCCGGAGGTACAGGCCGCCCTGGCGGGAAACGAGGGAAGCGCCAGGAGGAGTTCCGAAAGCGCCGGTACGGAACTCCTCTACGCGGCCCTGCCGGTGTATGGGCGAGGCGGCCGGTTACTGGGGGTTTTCCGCCTGTCCATGGAAACGCCGAATTTTATGCGCCGCATATCGGGGGCTGCCCTGCCCTTTCTGTTTGTCAACGCCGTTTTTTTTCTTGCCGCCCTGGGAGCGGTGTATCTTTTTTCCCGGTCCCTGGCCGTTTCTTTTTCCAGGCTTGTGGCGATAGCCCAATCGGTACATTCAAGCGGCGCCTTCCAGCGGGTCATCAGCTCGCCCCGTCTTGTCTCCGGGGTTGAGGAATTTATCGCCCTTGAAAAGGCCCTCAAATCCATGGCCTGGGAATTAACTTCGCGGATAGAAGCGGCCCGAACCGAAGGCCGGCGTCTTGAGGCGATCCTTAACGGCATGTCGGAAGCGGTTTTTGCCATGGACGAAAAGCTGATGCTTCACATGGTAAACAAACAGGCCATGGTTCTTTTTGGCATAGACGGGGATGCCGGTTCCCTTTCCCTGCTTGAGGCGACCCATTCAACAGAACTGGAAGAAGCCGCTAAAAGCGTCCTGGCGGGAAATACCCCCGATGAACTGGAAGTTCTGTGCCATACCGCCGCCGTACAGCGCCGTTTCCGCGTTTTTGCTTCTGCCCTTAATCCCCTCAATCCGCCGGGGTCAAGCGGTGTCGTTATGGTACTGGGCGATGTAACCAGGCTGCATAAACTGGAACAGGTGCGTAAAGATTTTGCGGCTAACGTATCCCATGAACTGCGTACCCCCATTCAGGTGATCAAGGGATTCGCCGAAACCCTGCTGGATTCTCCCCTCGACAACAGGGAACAGATCCGCCATGTGATTGAAATAATAGAAAAAAATTCGCGGAATATGGAAAATCTTACCAACGATCTTTTAAGCCTGGTAAGTCTTGAAGATAAAGAAAGCGCCCGCCCTGATATGGAAGAAACGGATATGGGACAGCTTTTTGAAGAAGCCGCCGATTCCGTGAAGTTCCGGGCCAAAGAAAAAAAGATCGCCATCGGCATCCGCTGCCCCCCGGGACTTTCGGCGGTACTTAACGGCGCGCTTATTGTGCAGGCCCTGGTTAATCTGCTGGATAACGCGGTAAAGTATTCACCGCCCGGATCGAAGGTGTTTGCCGAAGCGGAGCGGGCAAACGGCGGGCTGATTATTTCGGTACGGGATCAGGGCATAGGCATATCCACGGAACACCTGGACCGTATCTTTGAACGCTTTTACCGGGTTGACCGCAGCCGAAGCCAGGACCCCGGCGGAACCGGCCTGGGGCTTGCGATAGTCCGCCATATAGCCCTGCTCCACCGGGGGACGGTAGAAGTGGAAAGCCACGCCGGGGAAGGTTCGGTATTCAGGATAAAGATTCCGGTTTAGAGTCCTGTAACTTATGAATTCCCGGGGGTAAAGTTACGGAGCGGGTGATTTTTTAATATAGGCGGCCATTTTAAAATCTTCCTGTTTGATATGTTCCACCAGCCAGTGCACAATAATGGTATTTATCTTTTCCAGCAGTTCCATGGAAGATCCGGTCTGTTTAAATTCGTTTATTAAACCGGAAATAATTTCCTTAAAATCGTCATGAAGTTTTTTATGTTCCCCGTAGCCGGGGTAATTATAAGCGCGCTGAAGTTCTTCTTCATCGGCAAGGTGACGGACGGTGTACGATGCAAGAAAATCCAGGGTTTCACCCAGCATGGTTGTGCTTCCGCCGCCCAGGCAGGCGGCGGACAAGCTGCTGGTCAGCCGGAAAAGCTGCTTATGCTGGGAATCAATGGCTTTGTTCCCCGTGGCAAGTTCGGGGGACCACGCGATGCCGTATTTCCAGTTTTCCGAAGCACCGGAGTCTTCTTCGCCGTATTTGAGCGCCTTTGCATCAGCCTGCCCCCAAAGGTACTTGCGGAGTTTTACCAGGACCTCGTTAAAATCCAGCGGCTTGCCGACATGATCATCCATGCCCGCCGCCAGGGATTTTTCTATATCTTCCCGGAAAACATTGGCGGTCATGGCGACAATTGGTATGTGCTGAAGCGTATCCGCGCCTTCGCCTTCACCGGCAATTTTCCGGTTTTGCTCAAGGGCGCGGATTTGCCGGGTAGCTTCGTAGCCGTCCATCTCCGGCATCTGAACATCCATAAAGATCATGCTGTACTTGCCGGGATTAGCGCTGATCATGCGAACCGCTTCCAGGCCGTTCTCCGCGCAGTCAACAATAAGGCCCGTGGGCTCCAGCAGGGAAAGCACAATTTCCCGGTTGATTTCCACGTCCTCCACCAGCAGTATACGGCAGCCTTCGAATCTGCCGGACTCCGCGGTATCTTCCGCGGGGGTCTGCGAGCCGGGTACGCCAAGACAGATATTGATCCAGTCCGCTATATCCGAAGGGAAGATAGGCTTGGAAAGGAATTTTTCCACCCCGGCATTTTTTGCGTCGTCCTCAATTTCATTAAAAGCCGCGGCGGATATCATGGTAACAACCGATTTGTTGCCCTTGGCCTTGATTTTACCCGCCAGTTCCAGGCCGTTCATGCCGGGCATTTTCCAGTCGATAAAATAGATGTCGTAATCGCCCCGCTGCTCTACCAGTTCAAGGGCCTGTTCCGCGCTAAGAGCCGTATCGCACTTGATGCCAAAATGATCGGCGATGTCGGAAAAATGCCTGCATATTTCCTTATCGTCATCTACCGCCAGCAGCCGGACATTGCCCCAGTTTACGCCGGGGTTAAGCAGATATTTGTGATCTGTCCGGTCTTTTGCAAGGGTTACGGTAAAGATAAAAGAGGAACCCTTTTCCGGTTCCGATTCTATCCAGATTTTGCCGCCCATCAATTCCACTATCTGCCTGGAAATCGCCAGGCCCAGACCGGTGCCTCCGTATCTTCTGGTGGTACTGCTTTCCGCCTGTTCAAAAGAATGGAAAAGCCTGGCCTGCTGTTCCTTGTTTATCCCGATGCCTGTATCCGTTACTTCTATTTGCAGAAGGCAGCTGTCCCTCCCGTTCTTAAGACACCGCACATTAAGACGGACGGTTCCCTCTTCGGGGGTAAATTTTACCGCATTGGACAGCAGGTTGGTAATTACCTGGGTAAGGCGCTGATCATCTCCAACAAGGGACTGGGGGATCTGCTTGTCAATGGTCACATAAAAATTCTGCTTTTTTTCCTCTACCCGGAAATTGACAACGTTGACCGCCCGGTGAAGCATGTATTCAAAGTTAAAACTAACGGGGAACAATTCCAGCTTGTTCGCTTCTATTTTGGACATGTCCAGAATATCGTTGATCACTCCCAGCAGATGGGTGGAAGCGTCTTCTATTTTTTCAAAGGCGTAGTCTTTCTTTTCCAGGTCCTTCGCGTTTCTTCCGATGGAAGTCATTCCGATAATGGCGTTCATGGGCGTCCGCATTTCGTGGCTCATATTGGAAAGGAAATTGCCCTTGGCCAGGCTTGCCTGCAGCGCCTGTTCCAGGGCCGCGGCTTTGTCCTTTTCTATAAGATCCCGAACTACCGCTCCCGCGATGGCGCTGCTCAGAGTTTCCATCAGCCGGGCATCGCTTTCGCTCCAGGTACGGACCCGATCGCACTGTTCCGCGGTGATCATCCCCCAAAAGACGGTGTCGACATAGAGCGGCGTCCATATAGCCGATTTACCGCCCGCCTCTTCCAGGACAGCGTAACGGCCCCCTTCGGCGGTACGAAAATCGTTGAAAAGCCTGGTCGGCACTTTTCCTTCCCCGGGCATCTCCCGGGGAAAGGTGCTTTCGATAAGCTTGTTAAACCCTGACTGTGATGCATGGGGTTTCCACTTTTCTGCGGAAAACCAGCTGTACACGGGATAGCTTTTATTGTTTTGCTCATCAATGGTCACTACCAGAATTCTGGTAACCCCCAGAAATTCACCTATGCGCCGCAGGGCTTCGTTAATCAGGTTCGCCATGGGTTCCCTGGAGATAAAACTCTGGGAAATACCGGCCATCAGTTCCTGCTGTTTCAGCCTGGCGCTGATCATGAGGT
Source organism: Spirochaetaceae bacterium (assembly GCA_031265015.1). GTDB lineage: Bacteria > Spirochaetota > Spirochaetia > Treponematales > Breznakiellaceae > JAISBN01. The sequence goes on from JAISDG010000040.1 coordinate 5,968, forward strand.
CGTTACTTTTCCTGATCACCGCGTTGGCAATTAAAAGGCAGCCCGAGCGGAGCATGGCCACCGTTTCTTCGGGATATTCCCGTTCCTCCCGGCAGTTGTCAAAACTGACAAAACCCCAGAACCGTTCCTGCAGCAAAATGGGAATGACCAGAATAGACTTGATGCCGAAAGGGGCAAGCCGCTCTTGTTCCTCTTTTGAAAGGGACGAAAGAGGGCCGGCTATAACTTCACCACCGGTAAATTTCTGTTCCCAGCGGGGAAGGCTGTCATAATAGGCATAACCGGCCTGCGCTTTAAGCGCCTGTTCTCCCGCGCCGTTGACCCATTCATAGTCCCGAAAATAATGGAGTTTTCCCTCAACGCACCGGTTCCGCCAGATATACATGCGGTCGGCGTCAATACAGCGGGACATCATTTCCATGGCGGCTTTAAAATTTTCCTCTGTATGTCCGGTTTCGGCATAGAGAAGCAGTTCCGCAACCTGGTTTACCATGCGCAGCAGCTTGCCCCGGTAGAACAAATCATCCCTGGCTGTCAGGACGTTTTGCCGTTCCCGGGAATACAGCATGGTTTGAAAGGCAGCGACAGTGCCGATACACAGGCCCGTTACGATAAAAGCCTGGACTGTATCCATATAACGGCCGCCGGAAGGGGTGATAAAACGGCCAAAAAAGGGCTGTGATACCAGATAATAACAGAAAACGGCTTCGGCAGCATGAAGGCAGAGCAAAAGTACCCTGGGAATTCCCGAACTTACCAGAAAAATAACGACAACACTTAAGACAGAGTAGGCGGGCATGGCGCTGTCCTGTCCGCCCAGGGCAAGAAACGCGGCGGGAAAGAGGATATAACAAAGCGCCGTAAGGGTCAGCCGCCGGCAGAAGGTGTACAGGCCAAAATGATTGGCGCAGAAAAACATACCGGTAATGATCAGGGCGATAGTCAGGACCACCAGAATCAGGAACGGACTGGAACCGGCGATGATGTATGAAACCAGGAGCAGGGCGCTGTAAAAGAGCCCGGTCAGGTAGACAATATTAGCCCGCCGGACTTCCAGGGGGAGATCGTCGGTGAAAATGTATGCGGTAAAAAAATTCCGGACCCTTGGCATTTTAATTTATATGTAAGGATTATCCCGGGATCACTATTGTTTGTCAATACGGGGTGATAAATACGAACGCCAAGGGTTGTTTGGATCCGGATGCTATGCTATACTTAAGCATAGTAAGAATAATATTTTTATAAAAAGGGTTTAGCCATGACCGTAGATGAATTAGAAGTCAAACTTGATGCTGTACTTAAAGAAATGCCCCCTTCGGGATTTGACGCGGTAGCGGATACCGTTATCGCCGATTTAGACGCCTGTGCCGGCTGCGCGGGAGAGCTGGGAATGAAAAGCTGCAAACAGCTGCTTGAAAACCTGACGGCCGCGCTAAAAACCCGTAAAACCGGCGGAAACACCGATGAAAGCGTACAACTCAGGGTGACGGCGCTGGATTTTTATGTAAAAAAACTGCAAAGCGGCAGTACCGAAGACCTTTAGCCGCGTCATGTTTCATTTCCTTGCAGAGCGAACTTCGTAAAACAACCCGCTCGCGGGGGAGGTTCATTCCGTCCGAGGGCCCGGTCACGGATCACTCCAGTTTTTAAGCGACTGTACCATAAACCCTTTTATGTCCATTCCGTATACCTGTTGTAAGGCATCCGCGGCAAACACCGCCTTTGTCCGGCCGGCGGCATAGATCGTTCCGTTCGACATAAGCGCCTTCGCCGTACCGTAACGGAGTGCCATGTTCAGATCGTGGAGGACGGCAATAACGGCCCGGCCGCCGGCCTGTACCCATTCCGCCAGATAATCCATCAGCGCCAGCTGATGCTTGAGATCAAGGTGATTGGTTGGTTCGTCCAGCAGGATGATCTCCGGTTCCTGCACCAGGGTCCGGGCCAGGAATACCCGCTGGAGCTGGCCCCCGGAAAGCTCGCTGATAAGCTCATCCCGGATTCCCTCCAGCTCCAGGGCTTCCAGAACCCCGTGTAGTACATCCCTGTCCGCCTTGCGGAGGCCGCCGAACCGGCTTGCCGTCCGGGCATAGCGGCCCATGGCGGCGGTGTCGTATACCGTATAGGGAAAGTACAGTTCCGCCCGCTGGGAAAGCAGGGCAATCCGGCAGGCCAGTTCCTTCCGGGAAAAGGAGGCGGTTTCCCTGCCGCTGATGGTAATGCTTCCCCGGAAGGGCAGAAGCCGGGCGGCGGCCTTAAGAAGGGTACTTTTGCCGCAGCCGTTGGGGCCCGCGATGCAGAAAAAATCCCCCGCCTTCACGGTCAGGCTTACTCCCTTAAGCACATCCTCCCCGCCGTAGCCGCAGAACAGATCCCGTATTTCCAGCATCAGCGGAAGCTCCGGCGTTTTGCGGGCCTGCGAAAGTATATCCACGCAAAAAAGGGCGCGCCGATCAGCGCGGTCACCGCTCCCACGGGAAGTTCCGACGGACTTATGATGATCCGGGCAGCCAGGTCCGACAGCACCATGAGTATGCCCCCGGCAAAAAACGACATGGGCAGGACATACCGGTGGTTTGAACCGGTGATCCGCCGGGCAATATGGGGGGCGATAAGATCCACAAAGCCGATGACGCCGCTCAGGGCTACCGCCGCGCCGGTGAGGAGGGCGGCGTACAAGAAAAGCCGGGTCCGTACCCGCCGGGCATCCACACCCAGGGACCGGGCTTCGTCCTCTCCAAAGGAGAGGATATCCATTTCTTTAATGTACCGGATAATACCCGCCATACCGGTGATCAGAAAGGGAATCATAAGCCATACGGAGTTCCAGCCCCGAAGGGCAAAACTTCCCAGCTGCCAGATAAGAAGGTTTTTGAGTTCTTCCCGAAACAGGGCCAGCATGGTGGTAAGGATTGCGTTGATAAACAGGGAAAATACCATGCCGAACAGGATGATCGTATTGTTTGAAAGGGAGCTGTCCAGCCGGGACGCCAAAAGGATAACGAGAAAAACCGTTCCCACCCCAAAGACAAAACCCGCCAGGGGGAGCGTCAGGGACCCCAGCCAGGCGGCCCCGAAGCGGAACAGGGAACCGGCGGCCGCGGTAACTCCCGTGACCGCGGTAACTCTCGTGACCGCGGTAACTCCCGCGGCCGCTCCAGCGGCCATGACCAGGGCCGCCCCCAGGGACGCGCCGGAGGAAACCCCCAATATATAGGGGGAAGCAAGCTGATTTTTAAGAACCGACTGAAATACCGCCCCGCTTACCGCCAGGGCGCCGCCGGTGATAAAGGCCAGGATCACCCGGGGCAGGCGCAGGTTCCAGACCACCGCGGGGTTGGCAAAGCCGATAAAGGATCCCCCCGCCGCCGTTCCGCAGAGGATGACCGCCGCGGAAAGAACGACAGCCCCCGCCATAACAAGGGTCCGGCCCGGCTTCCGGGGGCTTACCATGGAGGGGATCCTTCGGCCCTATTCATAGTAGTCAGGGTACACCGAGCGGGCCATTTCCCGTAAGGCCCGGACAATGTGATGGGTAGGCCGGGAGGACGAGTCGGTATCGATACGGTAGACCGCCTTATTTTGTATGGCCCGGATGCCGCCAAAGCCGGGGCGGCGGAGCAGTTCGTCCACCGGGTTTTCCCCGGTGGGCAGGACCGTGTTGGTCAGGATTACGCCGGGATTGGCCGCGGCGACCGCTTCGGCTCCCGGAGCGATCCATCCGGCGGCGCCGGCAAAAATATTTTCCGCCCCGATGATCTCCAGCATTTCATGCAAAAAGGTTCCCCGGCCAAAAGAAACAATATACGGGGGAGGGGAAATTTCAAAGTACACGGTCTTTTTTTCCTGTATGCCGGAACCGGTCCGGGCAATGCCTTCGACAGCCTCTTTCATGACGGCGATGAGTTCTTCCCCCTTTTCGGGGGCTTCCAGCAGATCCGCGATAAAGGCAATATCCCGGTAAATTTCTTCGATGCTCCCGCTGGTGGGGATATAGGCCACGGCAATGCCCATCTCCCGAAGGAGCCTGAAGGGATCGTCCCCCGCGGCCTGGTTATGTTCACTGGCAATGATGAGATCCGGCTTAAGGGCGACGATCGCTTCCCCGTCGGGGTACAAAAAATCAATGGCCGGAAGGCTCCTGTCCACCCCCGGGATATTCATGGAATATTTGTCCACCGCGGCAAGCCTGTCCCCCGCTCCCAGATCAACGATAATTTCCGTATTGGAGGGAGCCGCGGAAATAATCCGCCCTATGGGCCGGGAAAGCAGGACCGTGTTTCCCATGGGATCGGTAACGGTTCGTACCGGGCCGGAACCCTCCGCCGGGCGGATGCCGCAGGCGCTCAGAGACAGGGCCAGGCACAAAACCCCGGACAGAAGGCGCGGGGCGGCGCTTATCTTTTTCATGGATATACTCCCGTACACAAACAGAGAGGATTCACTTTTCGCCCCCGGAACTTTCCCCGGAAGCCCCGGCGGGGATCCATTCAAAGGAGGTCTTGAGCCCCAGGGTAAGGGTGATTCCCGGCATGGGGTAATCATAAAAGGTCTGGTAGGAAAAGGAACGGTTCAGGGCGCTGCGGAAAACGGCGAAGGCGGCAAAATTTTTGCCGATTTTTTGATCCACCCCCGCGGTAAGAAGGACATAGGGGTCCAGGACGGTGATATTCCCCACTTCCGCAAAACGTTCCCCCGTATAACGGCCGGAGAGCTTGAACGAGCCGGTTTCCCAGGACAGCTCCGCGGAGGCTCCGGCGCTGTGGACGGGCATGTAGGGGATCCGCTTATCGGAGCCGAAGGTATAACCGTAGGCCAGGAGATAGCTCATCATATACTGGTAGGAAACGGAAAAGCCCGCTTTTGTAAAGGGCCCCCGGGTAAGGGGCAGTTCCAGCCGGGCCGCGGTATCGGCGCCGTAAAAAAACGCCCCCCCCACGTTTTGGGGCTTCCACCCGCCGCTCCCCGAATACCAGTGGATAGAATTATCGTACCACTGGACAAAGCCGTTCCCTTCCAGGCTAAAGCCCAGGCCGGTATCCGTCCGGCCGGTCCAGGCGGCGCCCAGATCCCCGCCCCAGCCGTCTTCCGGCTTTAGGCCGGGATCGCCGGACGCGCCGCCCCCCCGCCAGTAGAGATCCGCCAGATCGGGAAACTTAAACACCCGGAAGTAGTTGTTTTTTATGGTGAGGGACTCCGCGGGCTTCCAGAGGAGGCCGAGCTTTGGCGCAGGCACGGCGGGGCCGCCGTTTTTGGCCGCGAGCTTAATCGATGGAATAAGCGTAAAGGTTTTATGGGGGGACCATTCGGCGGTGACATACACCCCGCCGTCGTGGCGGTCATGGAAAGCGCCGGAATCCATAAAGACATAGCGGTAATCGCCGCCGGCCCGCAGGGTAAGGGCTTCCAGGGGATACCAGCTCCAGCGGTTTACCGCCCCCAGGGAGTGAAGGTCCGTCAGGGTATCCGCCGGGGGGGCGTGAAAATCCGTCCGCTGCCACCCGTGGCTGAGGGAGGCTTCCATGGCCAGGGTATCGTGGAAGATCCGGGGCATTTCCAGCATGACGTTTTCCCTGGCGGAATAATCGTACTCCTTGCCGGCGATCTCCGAATAGCCGTTGGTGGGGACGTTCTTGTTCCCGTAGTAAAAACTGCCGTTAACAATCAGCCTGGACAGATCCGGCAAATCCCGGATATAGGCGGCGGATAGTCCCGTGTCCCAGACTTCGTTACTTTCCTTGCGGCGCCGTCTGCCGTAGGGGTCGTCGTACAAAAAGTGGTTGGCCGCCCGGTTACCGAACCAGCCGGCGGACCAGGATGATTTGTCCAGCCCCAGCCCCGCGGAGAGGGTGATGTTCTGGGTATCGAACAGATCCTGCCATTGGGCGGGGCGGCTGCCCTGCCGGGGTTTGTAATATTCCCCGGGCATGGCGGAGGTGTTGGATATGCCGCCGGAAAGGCGGAGCCCGGGCTTTTGTTTTTTGACGGTGACGATGTTGATCACCCCGCCGATGGCGCCGGACACGTTGTACCGGGAATCGGAACCGCCGTAGATTATTTCGATCCGTTCAACCGAGGCCAGGTCGATCTGGTCATAGTCGAATTCCCCGGACCCCGGCGAATTGGCGGGGATGCCGTCGATCAAAAAGGCGACCCGCTCCCCGTCAAAGCCCCGCAGGTTGATGTCCCCCTGGCTGCCCCGGGGCCCGTACCGGGCCGTCCCCAGCCCCGCGGTTTCTTCCAGGAGGGCAGCCAGATCCGGGGCGTGGGCCTTTTCGATTTCTTCCCGGTGGATAACCTTTATCTGCTGGGTGGTTTCCCTGGTTCCGGTGATGGTGATCCCGTCCCCTTCCATCACCGGGGTTTCGCCCCATTCCTCAGGATTCCCGCCCCCTTCGCCGGGACGAGGATAAGCCCCGGCGTCCTGGGCGGAACTGTTCTGTACGAAACCAAGCA